>NZ_JBJJLO010000019.1:0-72042 GCF_046230915.1 Pseudomonas sp. KCJK8993 | reverse complement strand
ATCGGCTGTGGCTTGGACCAGTTGAGGGCGAGTGCGATCGCCACCGCATGGACGCCCAGCACCACCGCCAGGCTACCGCTGTAACGCGTCAGTCTTTGGCGCGTCGTGATCATTTCTTGGCTGCCGTCTCGAGTCCGACCAGGCCGACCTTCAGGTAGCCGGCCGCGCGCAGGGTGTCCATCACGCTCATCAGGTCGCCGTAGTCAACGCCCTTGTCGGCCTGGAAGAAGATCGTGGTGTCCTTCTTGCCCTGGGTCTTGGCGTCGAGGGCGGCGCCCAGGGTCTCGGCCTTGACCTCGTCGTCGCCGAGGAACAGGCGTTGGTCGGCCTTGACGCTGAGGAACACCGGTTTCTCGGGGCGCGGCGCCGGCTTGGCGCTGGAGGCGGGGAGGTCGACCTTGATGTCCACGGTGGCCAGGGGAGCGGCCACCATGAAGATGATCAGCAGCACCAGCATCACGTCGATGAACGGCGTGACGTTGATCTCGTGGTTTTCGGCCAGGTCGTCGCCTGCCCCTTCCTTCAAATGCAAGCCCATGGCCGATTACCCCACTTTCACCATGTGCGGTTGTGCGGAGCGCTCGCCTGGCTGGTGGTCCAGGTCGCGGCTGACCAGTAGCAGGACTTCAGCCGAGGCGTCGGTCACCTGGGCCTTGTAGCCGGTGATGGAGCGGGCGAAGACGTTGTAGATCACCACTGCCGGGATCGCGGCGACCAGGCCCAGGGCGGTGGCCAGCAGGGCTTCGGCGATACCGGGGGCGACCACGGCGAGGTTGGTGGTCTGGGTTTTGGCGATGCCGATGAAGCTGTTCATGATGCCCCACACGGTACCGAACAGGCCGACGAAGGGGGCGGTGGAGCCGATGGTGGCCAGCACGCCGGTGCCGCTGCTCATGTTGCGGCCGCAAGCGGCTACCAGGCGCTCCAGGCGGAAGCTCACGCGTTCCTTGATGCCTTCCTTCTCCCGGCTATTGGCCGACAGGCGCATTTCTTCCAGGGCGTCGTGGACCAGCAGGTTGGTCAGCGTGCCTTGCTTGGTCGCGCTGGCGCTGGCTTCCTTGAGATTGGTGGCCTTCTTCAGGGCGGCGATTTCATGGCGCAGGCGGCGCTTGGCGCCCATCAGCTCGAAGCCTTTGGCGATCCAGATGGTCCAGGTGATGATCGAGGCGATGGCCAGGCCGATCATCACCAGCTTCACGATGATGTCGGCGTTCTGGTACATGCCCCATGGCGACAGGTCGTGGGCCATGCCCAGGGTATTGTCGGCTTCCAGGACTTCGGGAAGCTCCTGGGCGGCTGGCTGGCCATCGACCGGAGCTTGTTCGCCGGTTGCCGCAGCTGCGGCGGGAGCCGTGGCAGGTGCTGCCGGATTGGCGGCCGGCGTGGAGGCGGCTGGCGCCGTGGCTGGGGCGTGCTGGTCGGCCCAGGCGGCGGTCGGGGCCAGCAGCAGGCTGCACAGCAGCGCGGCGACCGCGCCCATGGTGCGCAGCGGGCTGGGGCGGGTGGTTGGCGAGACGGAGAATGGATTGCTTGTCATGCTGGCCGGACCTGAGAGGAGAATAGGGTGAATGTCCTTCTAGGCCTCGCTGGGCCGAGAACAAAATGGGCGGTCATTATTGCAAGTAATTCTTGTTAACAGAAGTAATAGAGTATCTTTTTTTCCTCGATTACTAGCCGCTCGTCTTGTGCGAAGGCTAGTCTTGACCTTTGTGCAAGGAGTTTTCTGATGTCTGCCCCCTCTGTTCTGATCGCCGGTTGCGGCGATGTCGGAAGTCGCCTGGCGACTCGGCTGTTGGCCGAGCAATGGCGAGTCCATGGCTTGCGTCGTACGGTGTCGCACCTGCCCCAGGGAGTGCTTGGCGTCGCCGGCGATTTGTTCAGCGAACAGTGCCCGGCCAACTGGCCCCAGGGGACCCTGGACTACCTGGTGTATTGCGCCGCGGCCACCGAGCATGACGAGGCCGGATATCGCGCAGCCTACGTCGAGGGATTGCAACATGTGCTGGGCTGGCTCAAGCAGCACGGCCAGCGCCCCAAGCGCCTGTTGTTCGTGTCCAGCAGCAGCGTCTATGAGCAGAAGGATGGCGAGTGGATCGATGAAACTTCTCCCGCCGAGGCCAATGCCTACTCCGGACGCCTGATGCTGGAGGCGGAACAGGTGGCCCTGGATAGCGGAATCGCCGCCAGCCGGGTGCGCCTCACCGGCATCTATGGTCCGGGCCGCGAGTGGCTGTTGACCCAGGTCCGTCGCGGTTACCGGGTGGCGGTGGAGCCGCCTTTGTATGGCAACCGCATCCATGCCGACGATGCTGCGGGCCTGCTGGCCTGCCTGCTCAAGGCCGATCACGCGGGGGTGGCACTGGAGGATTGCTACATTGGCGTGGACGATGCGCCTGCGCCGCTGGCAGAGGTGGTCGGCTGGCTGCGTGAGTACCTGGGAGTGACGGAGTGGGCGGCGGACTCCAGCGTCCGGCGCACTGGGAGCAAGCGTTGCAGCAACGCCCGGGCGAAGGCCCTGGGTTGGTTGCCAAGCTATCCCAGCTATCGCGAGGGGTATGCGGCGATTCTTAAAGGGCAGGCCTGAGGCCGCGCCTCTGGCTGGTCGCCGCTGGCCAAGGCCGGGGTTGGCTCCCGAGGGGAGCCGCTACCGCCAAGGTGCAGGGCCTTGCGGGCCTTGTGGTCCTCTGCGGCAGCGGTTATCGGCGAATTACTGCTTCTCCAGCAGCCATTGCTGGTTGCCTGGGGTCAGCGATGGGACTTCGTCCGCCAGGGCGGTATTGACCGCCTGGAAGATCTCCAGCTGCTGATCCTTGCGCACGAAGATCCAGGAGTTGCCGCGCCCATTGAGCTGCAGCCAGATGCTGTCGTTGCCGCCGCTCATCGAGGCGCAGTCGCCAGCCAGGCACAGGGCATAGCGGTCCACGCCCGGCAGGCCCTGTACTGCGCCATCGGCCTGGAACTCCACGCTGTTGCCCAGCCCCGTTCCGTTGACGATCTTCCACTTGCCCCCCAGGTACGCCGAGTACAGGGCGCGCTCGAAGTTGGCCCCCAGGGGCGCGCCCTCGGGGGCCGGCTCCTTGGGACGGTCGAAGACTTGCTCGGGCTCATTGTCGTTGGCGACCTGGAGCAGTCGCTTGCCGTTGCGCTTGAGTTCGGTGGGGGCGCTGCCGTAGACCTCGATCTTGACGGAGTCGGCGCTTTCGCTGGGCAGCTTGCCTTCGACAGTCTCGAAACCATTGGTGTAGCGGGCCTGGCCAGCCTTGGTGTTGATCTCCCACTCCAGGGTCGGGCCATTGGCCTGGAGGGCTTCACGCAAAGGTCCGCCCTTGGAGGCGGCGTCGATCGCTACCTGATTGATCCAGATGCCGCCGACATCGTGTTTGGCAGGGTCGCTGGTACAGCCGCCGAGCATTGCGGCGAGCAGCGAAACAGCTAGCGCTTTGCGCATGATGAAATCCTTTCAGAACGAAAACGGCGCGGCCTGGACGGCCGCGCCGAGGGTGTCACTCGATGACCAGAATGGCATCCATTTCAACCTGCGCACCCTTTGGCAGGGCGGCCACGCCGATGGCGGCGCGAGCTGGGTAGGGCTGTTCGAAGTATTTGCCCATGATCTCGTTGACCTTGGCGAAGTGGCTCAGGTCGGTGAGGAAGATGTTCAGCTTGACGATATCCTTGAACGAGCCACCAGCAGCCTCGGCGACCGACTTGAGGTTCTCGAATACCTGGACGGTCTGGGCTTCGAAGCCTTCGACCAGCTCCATGGTCTTTGGATCCAGCGGGATCTGGCCCGACATGTAGACGGTGTTGCCAGCCTTGATCGCCTGGGAGTAGGTACCGATGGCGGCCGGGGCCTTGTCGCTGGTAATAACGGTCTTGGTCATGAATGACTCCTTGTAATGGGCGGGCTTTGCGGCGGGTTAGGCACGCATGCGGGTGATACGGATGACTCCGATCAGGGCGCGCAGTTTCTTGATCACGCGGGCCAGGTGCACACGGTCGTGCACGCTGACCACCAGTTGGACCACGCTGATGCGGCCATCGCGTTCGTCCATGCTGATTTTCTCGATATTGCCGTCGGCGGCGTTGACGCTGCTGGCCAGCAGGGCGATCAGGCCACGCTGGTGCTCCAGCTCGACGCGCAGCTCGACGTTGAACTCGCCGGTGACATCCTTGGCCCAGGACAGCTGGATGCATTTTTCCGGGTTGTGGCGGATTTCGCTGATGTTGCGGCAGTTTTCCAGGTGCACCACCATTCCCTTGCCGGCCGACAGGTGGCCGACGATGGGGTCGCCCGGGATCGGTGTGCAGCATTTGGCATAGCTCAGCACCAGGCCTTCGGTGCCGCGGATGGCCAGCGGGCCTTCCGGGCTCGGCAGTTGTTCGCCTTCGCCCAGCAGGCGGCGGGCCACGACGTAGGCCATGCGGTTGCCCAGGCCGATGTCTTCCAGCAGGTCTTCGATCAGTTCCAGGCGGTATTCGTGGAGGATTGCCTGGACTCGTTCGGCGGGGATCTTCTCCAGGGCGCTGTCGAAACCGTTGAGCACCTTGTTCAGCAGGCGCTCGCCGAGGCTGATGGACTCGGAGCGACGCTGCAGCTTGAGGGCGTGGCGAATGTGGGTGCGGGCCTTGCCAGTGACCACGAAGTTGAGCCAGGCCGGATTCGGCCGGGCGCCCGGGGCGCTGACGATTTCCACGGTCGAGCCGCTTTGCAACGGTTCGGACAGTGGCGCCAGGCGGCGATTGATGCGGCAGGCGATGCAGCTGTTGCCCACGTCGGTGTGCACCGCGTAGGCGAAGTCGACCGCCGTGGAGCCCTTGGGCAGCTCCATGATCCGGCCCTTGGGCGTGAAGACGTAGACCTCGTCCGGGAACAGGTCGATCTTCACGCTCTCGATGAATTCCAGGGAGTTACCGGCCCGTTGCTGCATCTCCAGTACGCCCTTGACCCATTGGCGGGCGCGGGCGTGGGTGCCCTTGGGCTGCTCGTCGCCGCTGGACTTGTACAGCCAGTGGGCGGCGATGCCGTTGTTGGCCATCTCTTCCATTTCGCGGGTGCGGATCTGGATCTCGATCGGCACCCCGTGCATGCCGAACAGCGTGGTATGCAGCGACTGGTAGCCGTTGGCCTTGGGAATGGCGATGTAGTCCTTGAAGCGCCCGGGCAGCGGCTTGTACAGGTTGTGTACGGCGCCGAGCACGCGATAGCAGGTATCGACCTTGTCGACGATGATCCGGAACGCGTAGACATCCATGATCTCGTTGAAGGCCCGACGCTTGCCGCGCATCTTCTTGTAGATGCCGTAGAGGTGTTTCTGGCGGCCGCTGACTTCGCCCTGGATGCCGTCGATAGCCAGGCAGTGACTCAGGGATTCCTCGATCTTGTTGACGATTTCCTTGCGATTGCCCCGGGCGCGCTTGACCGCCTGGTAGATCCGCGCGGAGCGCATCGGGTGCATGGCCTTGAAGCCCAGGTCCTCGAACTCGATGCGCACGGTATGCATGCCCAGGCGGTTGGCAATGGGTGCGTAGATTTCCAGGGTTTCCTTGGCGATCCGCCGGCGCTTCTCGCCGGACAGCACTTCCAGGGTGCGCATGTTGTGCAGGCGGTCGGCCAGCTTGACCAGGATCACGCGGATATCGCGCGCCATGGCCATGGCCATCTTCTGGAAGTTCTCGGCCTGGGCTTCGGCCTTGGTCTCGAAGTTCATCTGGGTCAGTTTGCTGACCCCATCGACCAGTTCGGCCACGGTCTCGCCAAACTGGGCGCTGAGCGCTTCCTTGGCGATCCCGGTATCTTCGATCACGTCATGCAGCATCGCGGCCATCAGGCTCTGATGGTCCATGTGCATGTCGGCAAGAATGTTCGCGACCGCCAGTGGGTGCGTGACGTACGCCTCGCCGCTGCGACGGCGTTGACCATCATGGGCTTGTTCGGCGTAGAAATACGCTCGGCGGACCAGGTTCACCTGGTCCGTGCCGAGATAGGTCGATAAGCGATCGGCGAGGGCGTCTATGCTCGGCATGATGTCTCCTGCCGTAGGCTGTGATCCCGCGCCGTGCTACGTCGACCAGGCATAGGCTTAGACGGCCTCGTTGGACTCGTCCTCGAAAGCAGCGAAAAGCGGCTCGTCTTCAACGATCTCGGCTTCGGCGATGGCTGCGTAATCGATCAGGCCTTCAGCGATTTCGCGCAGGGCGACAACGGTAGGCTTGTCGTTTTCCCATGCTACTTTCGGCTCTTTGCCGCCAGTGGCCAGCTGACGGGCACGCTTGGTAGAGAGCATGACCAGCTCAAAGCGGTTATCCACGTGTTCTAGGCAGTCTTCAACGGTTACGCGGGCCATGGTCTTCCTCGTAGCAAATGCGATAGGCGCGGTGCCCGGATGGGCGAGCGGACTCAACAGTTTAAAAAATCACCAGCGTTTAGGGAAGCGCTGATTTTTTGAACAAACCCTTCAACGCGCTGCAAGGAGCAATGTAAAGCGCTTGCGGCGGTTTTGGGAAGTGCTGTTTTCAACCCAGCAATTCAGCCAGCAATTTGCCGAAACGCTGTTGCTGGCGCTTCTGCTGCAGCTGGTTGGTGCGGAAAATCGCTTTCAGGTCGTCCAGGGCATGGGCGAAGTCGTCGTTGATGATCAGGTAGTCATAGTCGACGTAGTGGCTCATCTCGCTGACCGCTTCACGCATCCGGCCTTCGATGATCTCGTCGCTGTCCTGGCCGCGATTGGTCAGGCGCTGGCGCAAGGCTTGCTGGGATGGCGGCAAGATGAAGATCGAGCGTGCCTGGGGCATCAGCTTGCGCACCTGCTCGGCGCCCTGCCAGTCGATTTCCAGGATCAGGTCGTGGCCTTCGTCCAGGGTTTGCTGCAGATGGCTCTGGGAGGTTCCGTAGAGGTTGCCGAAGACTTCGGCGCGCTCGAGGAAGTCGCCGTGCTCGATCATCCGCACGAACTCTTCGCGCTCGACGAAGTGGTAGTTCACTCCGTCGGTCTCGCCCGGGCGCATGGCGCGGGTCGTGTGGGAGATCGAGACGCGGATGCTGGCATCGGCGTCGATCAGGGCCTTGACCAGGCTGGTCTTGCCCGCGCCCGAGGGGGCGGAAATGATGTACAGGGTGCCGGTGCTGTGGGTCATGTCAGTTGCCTTACTCAATGTTCTGCACTTGTTCGCGCATCTGCTCGATCAACACCTTGAGGTTGACCGCAGCCTGGGTGCTGCGCGGGTCGAAGGCCTTGGAGCCCAGTGTGTTGGCTTCGCGGTTGAGCTCCTGCATCAGGAAATCCAGGCGCCGGCCGGCGGCGCCGCCGGACTTGAGCACGCGGCGCACTTCGATGATGTGGGTGCTCAGGCGATCCAGTTCTTCGGCGACGTCGCTCTTCTGCGCCAACAGGACCATCTCCTGCTCGAGGCGGGTCGGGTCCAGCTCGGTTTGCATGTCGGCAAAGCGATCGAGGATTTTCTGGCGCTGGGTCGAGAGCATCTGCGGAACCAGTTCGCGCAGGGTCGCCACGTCTTCTTCTATAGAGGACAGGCGTTCGTTGATCAGTCGGGCCAGCTCGGAGCCTTCGCGCTCGCGGCCATTCTTCAATTCCTTCAGGCCCTGGTTGAACAGCGCCAGGGCGTCGTTGTTCAGCGCCTGTGGGTCGTTGGCGTCCGCGACCAGAACTCCTGGCCAGGCCAGGACTTCCAGGGGGTTGAGCGCTGCTGGTTGTTTGATCAGGCCGGCAACGGACTCGGCGGCGGCCACCAACTGCGCTGCGCGCTCACGGTCGACCTGCAGTGGCTTGCCGGTGGTTTCCTCGGTGAAGCGCAGGGTGCACTCGACCTTGCCGCGCGACAAGCCCTGGCGCAGGGCTTCGCGGACCGCGCCTTCCAGGTCGCGAAAGGCTTCGGGCAGGCGCAGGTGCGGTTCCAGGTAGCGACTGTTGACCGAGCGCAATTCCCAGCTCAGGGTGCCTTGGGTGCCGGCCCGTTCTACCCGGGCGAAGGCGGTCATGCTGTGCACCATGGAGGTCCCTCCGATTCAGCGCCGGCGCCAACCGCCAATGGGTTAGGTGGGCTGATAGTGATGAATTAAAGCCGACAGGCTGCGAAGGCGCAGGATTGTAGCGCAGTGCGGTGGTAGCCCCCAAACCCTGGCGCGGGCTTATCGTGACAGGGCTTTGCCGGGGCAAATTGACCTTTGGCGGTTTTTGGTCTGCCCTGGCGCGGTCGCGGGCCTTATAATGTCCGGCAGTTTTCCGTCCTCGTACAGGTGTTCCTCTATGAAACGTCCAAGTGGTCGCGCTGCCGATCAGCTCCGCTCGATCCGCATCACCCGCAACTACACCAAACACGCCGAGGGCTCCGTACTGGTCGAGTTTGGCGATACCAAAGTGATCTGCACGGTCAGCGTCGAGAACGGCGTGCCGCGCTTCCTCAAGGGGCAGGGCCAGGGTTGGTTGACCGCCGAATACGGCATGCTGCCGCGTTCCACCGGTGAGCGTAACCAGCGCGAAGCCAGCCGTGGCAAGCAGGGCGGCCGGACCCTGGAGATCCAGCGCCTGATCGGCCGTTCGCTGCGCGCCGCGCTGGACATGTCCAAGCTTGGCGATATCACCTTGTATGTCGATTGCGATGTGATCCAGGCCGATGGGGGCACTCGTACCGCATCCATCACTGGTGCCATGGTGGCCTTGGTGGACGCCCTGAAAGTGATCAAGAAGCGCGGCGGCCTGAAGGCGGGCGATCCGCTCAAGCAGATGATCGCCGCGGTCTCCGTGGGCATGTACCAGGGCGAGCCGGTGCTGGACCTGGACTACCTTGAGGACTCGGCGGCCGAGACCGACCTCAACGTGGTGATGACCAGCACAGGCGGTTTCATCGAGGTCCAGGGCACTGCCGAAGGTGCGCCGTTCCAGCCGACCGAACTGAATGCGATGCTGGCCTTGGCCCAGCAGGGCATGACTGAGATCTTCCAACTGCAACAGGCTGCCCTCGCCGATTGATCCAGGCGGCCGCCATGGCAAGGAGAGCGTTATGAGTGATGAGCAACTTCCGCTGCCTACGCCGAGCCATGAGGTTCGGCAATGGGCAATGTTCTGTCACCTGTCTGCCTTGCTGGGGCTGTGGATTCCGTTCGGTACGCTGATCGGGCCGCTGATCCTCTGGCAGATGAAGCGCGAGACCGATCCCTTCATCGATGCCCAGGGCAAGGAGGCGCTGAACTTCCAGTTGACGGTCGCCATTGCCTCGGCGGTGTGCTTCCTGCTGATGTTCGTGCTGATCGGCTTCGTCCTGTTCGGCCTGCTGGCGTTGGGCGCCCTGGTGCTGACCATCATCGGCGGCGTCAAGGCCGGGGAGGGCGTGCCTTATCGGTATCCCTTCACCTGGCGGCTGGTCAAGTAGATCGAGCGAGCACAAAAAAGCCGACACTGATGTCGGCTTTTTTGTGGGGTATGCAAGGACGCTTAGATGGTCAGCGTCCAGTCATAGTCCACGATCAGCGGTGCGTGCTGCGAGAAGCGCGGCTGGCGAGGCAGGCGCGCGCTCCGTACGAAGCGCCGCAGGCCGGGAGTCAGCAGCTGGTAGTCGAAGCGCCAGCCCAGGTTGAGCATTTCGGCCTGCTCGTTGTCCGGCCACCAGCTGTACTGGTCGCCTTCACGGCTGACTTCGCGCAGGGCGTCGACATAACCCATGTTGCCGATGATCTCGTCCATCCAGGCGCGTTCGGGCGCCAGGAAGCCCGGAGACTGCTGGCTGTCACGCCAGTTCTTGATGTCCAGCTTCTGTTGCGCCACGTACAGCGAGCCACAGTAGATGTACTCGCGCCGCTTGCGCCGCTGCTTGTCCAGGTAACGGGCGAAGTCGTCCATTAACTTGAACTTCTGGTTCAAGTCTTCATCGCCGTTCTGCCCTGATGGAAGCAGCAAGGTCGCGATGCTGACCTTGTCGAAATCGGCTTGCAGGTAGCGCCCGTAACGATCGGCTGTTTCAAAGCCGAGGCCGCTGATGACCGCCTTCGGCTGCAACCGCGAGTACAAAGCCACGCCACCTTGGGCGGGTACTTCGGCATCGCAGGCATAAAGGAAGTAGCCGTCCAGTTGGAAGGCTGGGTCGTCCAGTTCAAAGGCGGAGGCGCGGGTGTCCTGCAGGCAGATGACGTCGGCATTCTGTGCCTGCAGCCAACTGAGCAAACCGCGCTCGACTGCAGCCTGAATACCATTGACGTTCACACTGATGATCCGCATAAATGGCCCCAAAAATCACGTGCGTGTATGATACCCGAGCTCTACCTAATTAGCTAAATCCGTGGTATCTGGGGTTTTTTCATGCAGGCGTATCAGCGCGATTTCATTCGTTTTGCCATCGATCGCGGGGTTTTGCGCTTCGGTGAGTTCACCCTGAAGTCCGGGCGTACCAGTCCCTACTTCTTCAATGCCGGCCTGTTCAACAGCGGCACGGCCCTGGCCCAGCTGGGGCGTTTCTATGCTGCGGCGATCGTCGATAGCGGCATTTCCTTCGATGTGCTGTTCGGGCCGGCCTACAAGGGCATTCCCCTGGCTGCGGCGACCGCGGTCGCCCTGGCCGAGCATCACCAGCGCGACCTGCCCTGGTGCTTCAATCGCAAGGAAGCCAAGGCCCATGGCGAGGGTGGCAGCCTGGTGGGGGCGCCGTTGACTGGCGATGTGCTGATCGTCGACGACGTGATCACTGCTGGCACGGCCATTCGCGAAGTGATGCAGATCATCGGTTCCCAGGACGGCGCCAAGGCGGCCGGCGTGTTGATCGCCCTGAACCGCCAGGAGCGTGGCAACGGCGAGCTGTCGGCGATCCAGGAAGTCGAGCGCGACTTCGGTATCCCGGTAGTAAGCATCGTTTCCCTGAACCAGGTCCTGGAATTCCTGGCCGATGACCCGCAGCTCAAGCAGCATCTGCCGGCAGTGGAAGCCTACCGCACGCAATTCGGCGTCTGAGGTACTGGGGCGGGGCTTGTCTGGCACACCGATGTCGAGGGCAAGCCCCGCTCCTGTAGAAGGCGCAAAAAAAGACCCCGCCAGGCCAAGCCAGGCGGGGTCTTTTTTATTGCAGTGCTTAAGGACGCTTGCGATTGCTGATCAGGGTGCCGACACCGGTATCGGTGAAGATTTCCAGCAGGATCGCGTTGGGCACGCGACCATCGATGATCAGCGAGCTGCCAACGCCGCCCTGTACCGCTTCCAGGGCGCAGCGGATCTTCGGCAGCATGCCGCCGTAGATGGTGCCGTCGGCGATCAGCTCATCCACTTGCTGGGTGCTCAGGCCGGTCAAGACCTTGCCCGATTTGTCCATCAGGCCGGCAATGTTGGTCAGCAGCATCAGCTTCTCGGCTTTCAGGGCTTCGGCTACCTTGCCGGCCACCAGGTCGGCGTTGATGTTGTAGGACTCGCCATTGGCGCCCACGCCGATCGGTGCGATCACCGGGATGAAATCGCCCTTGACCAGCAGGTTCAGCAGGTCGGTATTGATCCCTTCCACTTCGCCCACATGGCCGATGTCGATGATTTCCGGAGTGGTCATTTCCGGCGTCTGGCGGGTCACGGTGAGTTTCCTGGCCCGGATCAGCTCGGCGTCCTTGCCGGTCAGGCCGATGGCGCTGCCGCCATGACGGTTGATCAGGTTGACGATGTCCTTGTTCACCTGGCCACCGAGGACCATCTCCACCACGTCCATGGTCTGCGCGTCGGTCACGCGCATGCCATCGACGAAGTGGCTTTCGATCGACAGGCGCTTGAGCAGGTCGCCGATCTGCGGGCCACCGCCGTGTACGACTACCGGGTTTATCCCTACAGCCTTCATCAACACGATGTCGCGGGCGAAACCGGTTTTCAGCTCCTCGCTTTCCATAGCGTTGCCGCCGTACTTGATCACCAGGGTCTTGCCGACAT
Organism: Pseudomonas sp. KCJK8993; assembly: GCF_046230915.1. Classification (NCBI taxonomy): domain Bacteria; kingdom Pseudomonadati; phylum Pseudomonadota; class Gammaproteobacteria; order Pseudomonadales; family Pseudomonadaceae; genus Pseudomonas; species Pseudomonas sp. KCJK8993. The sequence continues at coordinate 60,133 of NZ_JBJJLO010000019.1, read as the reverse complement.
AGCGGCGGATATAAGGCAGCGCTTCGGATAGGACCTTGGCGGTATTGGCGGCGGCATCGCGTTCGATGGTCATTCAGGGCTCCGGTGCTTCAAACAATCAAAACGGTAGTTGGAGATCAGGTGCAACACGTTTCAGTTGGACATGGAACACGTCCTTAATCCGCTGCAGTTCGGCTGCATTGTCAGCCTCGAAGCGCAGCACCAGCACAGGGGTGGTATTGGAGGCGCGAACCAGGCCCCAGCCCTTGGCATAGTCGACTCGCACCCCGTCAATGGTGGTCAGGTTGGCACCCTCGCCCCACTGTGCGTCGTGCAAGGCATCAATGATGCTGAATTTGCTTTCTTCGGTCACATGGATATTGATTTCCGGCGTGGAAATATCGTTCGGGAAGGTGGCGAACAGCTCTTCCGAAGTGGCTTTTTCCTTGCTGAGGATCTCCAGCAGGCGTGCTGCGCTGTAGATGCCGTCATCGAAACCGAACCAGCGTTCCTTGAAGAACACGTGGCCGCTCATCTCGCCGGCCAGCAGGGCGCCGGTCTGCTTCATTTTCTTCTTGATCAACGAATGACCGGTTTTCCACATTAACGGGCGGCCGCCATATTCCTTGATCAGTGGCACCAGGCGCCGGGTGCATTTGACGTCGAAGATGATTTCCGCGTCCGGGTTGCGCGCCACCACATCCTTGGCGAAGAGCATCAGCAGGCGATCGGGGAAGACGATGCTACCGGTGTCGGTCACCACCCCGACCCGGTCGCCATCACCGTCGAAGGCCAGGCCCAGGTCGGCCCCGGTTTCCTTGACCTTGGCGATCAGGTCCTCGAGGTTCTCGGGTTTGCCCGGGTCCGGGTGGTGGTTGGGGAAGTTGCCATCCACCTCGCAGAACAGCGGGATGACTTCGCAGTTCAGGGCTTCGATCAGTTGCGGGGCAATGACCCCGGCGGCGCCGTTGCCGCAATCGACCACCACCTTCAGGCGGCGGGCCAGCTTCACGTCCCGGGTGATCTCCTCGAGATAGCGCGGCAGGATATCGACCTTGGTGACACTGCCCTGGGCGCTGCTCAGGTTGTTGCTCTTGAGGCGCTCGTGCAGGGCCTGGATCTGTTCGTTGGCCAGGGTGTCGCCAGCGATGACGATCTTGAAGCCGTTGTAGTTCGACGGGTTGTGGCTGCCGGTGAGCATCACCCCGGATTTGCCTGCCAGTACGTTGGCTGCGTAGTACAAGGCCGGGGTCGGGACCAGGCCGACATCGCTGACGTGGCAGCCGCTGTCATGCAGGCCCTGGATCAGCTGGGCCACCAGCTCCGGCCCGGACAGGCGGCCGTCGCGGCCCACGCAAACGTTGGGTTCGCCCTGGGCCAGGCTCTGGGAGCCGATGGCGCGGCCGATCCAGTAGGCGGTTTCGGCGTTCAGGGTTTCCGGTACAACGCCGCGAATGTCGTAGGCGCGGAAGATGCTGTCGGGAAGTTTCGGGGCGACTTTGGCTGCGTTGCTCATCACTGAGGGTGCTCCATCTGAAGGGGTGCAGTACGGCCGTGGAATGACAGGCCGGCAGGCTCAAACTGAAGGGTATGACGGCGTTTTCAGCATAGAGTTCGTACTGTGAATGTGCCATCCAGGGGCTATGACCGGTGTGCCACTACCCCGGTGCCGGGGCGGACCGAGCAGATTCGCCGACAATGACTGGTAGGCGTTCATCCTGAAATTTCCCTGGCGAGATGATCGGACCGGGCAAGACGCCCGGTCCGCAGGTTGCCTCAATGGCTACCGGAGTGGCCGAAACCGCCAGCGCCGCGCTGGCTTTCGTCGAACGCCTCGACCACCTCGAAGTGGGCCTGGACCACAGGTACCAGCACCAACTGGGCGATGCGCTCGCCGACAGCGATGTTGAAGGCAGCCTGGCCGCGGTTCCAGCAGGACACCATCAGTTCGCCTTGGTAGTCCGAGTCGATCAGGCCCACGAGGTTGCCCAGCACGATGCCGTGTTTATGGCCCAGGCCGGAGCGGGGCAGGATCAGGGCGGCCAGGCCCGGGTCGCCGATGTAGACCGACAGGCCGGTAGGGATCAGCAAGGTCTGGCCCGGTTCCAGTACGGTGTCTTCCTTGAGCATGGCGCGCAGGTCAAGGCCGGCGGAGCCTGGCGTGGCGTACTGCGGCAGGGGGAATTCGCTACCGAGGCGTGGGTCGAGGATCTTGGCTTGTAAAGCGTGCATGCGAGTTAAACCTGGTTCAGCCGTTCGGCGATGAAAGAGATCAGCTGGCGGGCAATCTTGCCTTTGCTGGTCTGGGCGAAGAGGGTTGCGTGCAACTCTCGGTCAATCACGCTGCAGGCGTTTTCCTCGCTGTTGAAGCCAATGCTCGGGTTGGCCACGTCGTTGGCGACGATCAGGTCGAGGTTCTTGTCCTTCAGTTTGCGTGCAGCGTAGTCGAGCAGGTGTTCGGTCTCGGCGGCGAAGCCGACGCTGAATGGGCGGTCAGGACGGGTGGCGATGGTGGCCAGGATGTCCGGGTTACGCACCATCTGCAGCAGCAGGCCGTCACCGTTCGTAGGGTCTTTCTTTAATTTTTGTGGGGCAACGACTTCGGGACGGTAATCCGCGACCGCCGCAGAGGCGATGAAAACGTCGCATGGAATGGCCGCCTCGCAGGCTGCCAGCATGTCGCGAGCGCTGACCACGTCGATCCGCGTGACTCGGTCGGGGGTTGGCAAGTGCACCGGGCCAGTGATCAGGGTGACCCGGGCGCCGGCTTCGACGGCGGCCTCGGCCAGAGCGAAGCCCATTTTCCCTGAGCTATGGTTGGTGATGTAGCGCACCGGGTCGATGTTTTCCTGGGTCGGCCCGGCGGTGATCAGTACGTGCTTGCCGGTCAGGGCCAGGTGCTGGAAGCAGTCGGCGGCGCACAGCGCCAGGTCGTTGGCTTCGAGCATGCGGCCCAGGCCGACATCGCCGCAGGCCTGGCTGCCGGAGGCCGGGCCGAATACCCGCAGGCCGCGGCTCTGCAGGAGTTGGGTGTTGGCCTGGGTGGCGGGGTCGCGCCACATGGCCTGGTTCATGGCCGGGGCGATGGCCACGGTGGCGTCGGTGGCCAGGACCAGGGTGGTCAGCAGGTCATCGGCGATACCCTGGGCCAGGCGGGCGATCAGGTCGGCCGTGGCCGGGGCGATCAGCACCAGGTCGGCCCACTTGGCCAGCTCGATGTGGCCCATGGCGGCTTCGGCCGCCGGGTCCAGCAGGTCGAGGTGGACCGGATGCCCGGAGAGGGCCTGGAGGGTCAGCGGGGTGATGAATTCACAGCCGCCCCGGGTCATGACCACGCGCACTTCGGCGCCCTGGTCGAGGAGTCGGCGAACCAGCTCCGCGCTCTTGTAGGCGGCAATGCCGCCACCGACGCCGAGCACGATGCGTTTGCGATACAGCCGCTGCATAGGCCTGTCTTTCCGTTCAGAGATTACTGCGTGGAGTCCCCCTCCCCAGGTGAAATACCACGCAAAAAGAGGGGGGCTAAGATAGCACAGCGTCCGCCATGGAACAGCGGCGCCATGCACAGGGAGGTGTGATGAGCATTCGTGATTGGCCCGCGGCGGAGCGCCCGCGGGAACGGCTTCTGGAGCAGGGTGCGCTCAGTCTTTCCGATGCCGAGTTGCTGGCGATCTTCCTGCGCACCGGTATCGCCGGCAAGAGCGCGGTCGACCTGGCCCGGCTACTGTTGCAGCGTTTTGGCAGCCTGCGCAGCCTGTTGGAAGCGGACCAGCTGACCTTCACCCGCCAGCCGGGGTTGGGGCCGGCCAAATATGCGCAGTTGCAGGCCGTGCTGGAAATGGCCCGGCGTAACCTGGCGCAGGAGTTGCGTCGGCACTCCGCGTTGGAGAACCCACTGGTGGTGCGCGATTACCTGAAGTCGATGCTGCGGCATGAGCCCCATGAGGTGTTCGGCTGCCTGTTCCTGGACACCAAGCATCGAGTCCTGGCGTTCGAGATCCTGTTCCATGGCTCGATCGATAGCACCACGGTGCATCCGCGCCAGGTGATCAAGCGCACCCTGGCCCACAACGCCGCGGCGGTGATCCTCTGCCACAACCACCCGTCGGGCATTTCTGATCCCAGCCCCGCGGACCGGGTGCTCACCCGGCGCTTGCAGCAGGCATTGGAACTGATCGATGTCAGGGTGCTGGACCACTTCATCATCGGGGAGGGGGATCCGTTGTCGATGGCCGAGTACGGCTGGCTCTGATCCCGAGGCAAGCCCGCGGCTTGCCTCGGAGGGAGTGGCGGGATTAGCGGAAGCTGACCTTGGAGTAGTCCTGGCGGCCGAAGGGGCTCACCTGGTAGTCCTGGACCTGCTTGCGGGTCAGGGCGAAGGCGGTCGGGTGGGCCAGGGGCAGCCATAGTGCTTGCTGCTGGATCTGGGTCTGGGCCTGCTGGTACAGCTTGCTGCGTACGCCTTGCTCGCTGGTGGTCTTGCCCGCGGTGATCAGCTTATCCAGGTTCTGGTCGCAATAGCGGGCGAAGTTGGTCCCGGACGTGACCGCCGCGCAGGTGAACTGCGGCGAGAGGAAGTTATCCGGGTCGCCGTTGTCGCCGGCCCAGCCCATGAACAGCAGGTCGTGCTCGCCGGCCTTGGCCCGGCGGATCAGTTCGCCCCATTCGATCACGCGGATCTCCGCCTGGATCCCCACCTGGGCCAGGTCCGACTGGAGCATTTGCGCGCCCAGGCTTGGGTTGGGGTTGAGCAGGCTGCCGGAAGGGCGGGTCCAGATAGTGGTCTGGAAGCCGCTCTTGAGTCCGGCCTTGGCCAGGAGCTGGCGGGCTTTCTCGGGGTCGAAGGCGTAGCCCGGCAGTTCCTTGGCGTAGCTCCAGGTGTTGGGCGGGTAGGGGCCATTGGCCGCTTCGGCGGTGCCTTCGAAGACCGCCTTGAGGTAGCTGGCCTTGTCGAATGCCAGGTTGATCGCCTGGCGCACCTCGGGTTTATCCAGTGGCGGGTGCTGGCTGTTGATGGCGACGAAGGCGGTCATGAAGGCCGCGGTGTGCTCGACCTTCAGCGCTGGGTCGGCGCTGGCGGCCTGGACGTCCAGGGGCTTGGGCGACAAGGCGATCTGGCATTCGTTGCGCCGCAGCTTCTGCAGGCGCACGTTGGCGTCCGGGGTGATGGCGAAGATCAGCGTGTCCACTGCCGGCTTGCCGGCGAAGTAGTCGCGGTTGGCCTTGTAGCGGATCGCGGCGTCCTTCTGGAAGCGGCTGAAGATGAACGGTCCACTGCCGATCGGTTGGCTGTTGAGCTTTTCCGGGGTGCCGGCCTTGAGCAACTGGTCGGCGTATTCCGCGGAATAGATCGAGGCGAAGCCCATGCTCAAGGTAGCGAGGAAGGTCGAGTCGGCGTGGTCCAGGGTGAAGCGCACGGTCAGCGGGTCCAGGGCGTCGATCTTCCTGATCAGGCCGGGAAGCTGCAGGGACTGGGCGTGGGGAAAGCCGCTCTGGGCCACCTGGTGCCAGGGGTTGGCCGGGTCGAGCATGCGTTCGAAGCTGAACTTGACGTCCTCGGCGGTCATCTCGCGGCTGGGGCTGAAGTATTCGGTACGGTGGAATTTCACCTTCGGATGCAACTTGAACACATAGGTCAACCCGTCGGACGAAATCTCCCAGCTTTCAGCCAGGCTGGGGACCACCTTGCCACTGCTGGCATCGAATTCCACCAGGCGGTTCATCAATACGTCGGCGGAAGCGTTGGTGGTGGTCAGCGAATTGTATTGCACCACGTCGAAGCCTTCCGGGCTGGCTTCGGTGCAGACGCTCAGCGCGGCGGCCTGGGCCAATGGGCTCAAGAGGGGGGCGAGCAGGAGCGGGAGGGCGGCGAGACGCATGGTCGGGTTCCTTGTGCAGATCGAAGGCCCATCTGCGAGTGCAGTCTGGAATTGCCTTACCCTAGTGACCTCGTGGGAAAATGACTATCCCTTTCGTACTGTCCAACTGCCGCCAGGAGGCTGTCTGTGGACCTGCTGGAGGGTTGCCCTGCAGCGTTGGCGGCGCCTGGAAAGTATTCAGCGACGAGTGGTCATTTTCTGCGATAGCCTTTGCCGCAGGCGTCCGACGCAAGAAAATCAGGAGTTTTCATCATCCCGAGCACAGCGGCTGTTGTTGCTATGGGGTCTTTCTGGTATAAAGCAGCGCTCTTTTCTAGGGGCCCGGTTCCTTGCACCTGCAGGCGTAGCCGGTAAGACCCTAAAGAAACGCGGCGCCTGGCGCCAAATGACTGAGAGATTAAGCGGCCAACCCATGCCGGGTTGGGCATGTGGTTTTAGAGGGCTGAGGCATGTCTAGAGTCTGTCAAGTTACCGGTAAGGGTCCGGTGACTGGGAATAACATTTCCCACGCAAACAACAAAACCCGTCGTCGTTTCCTGCCGAACCTGCAGCATCACCGCTTCTGGGTTGAGTCCGAGAAACGCTTCGTGCGTCTGCGCGTATCTGCCAAAGGCATGCGCATCATCGACAAGCGCGGCATCGACGCCGTTCTGGCCGAAATCCGTCGCGATGGCGGCAAGGTTTAAGGGAGCTAATCATGCGTGAATTGATTCGTTTGATCTCGAGCGCCGGTACTGGTCACTTCTACACTACCGACAAGAACAAGCGTACTACTCCGGACAAAATCGAGATCAAGAAATACGATCCGGTTGTTCGCAAGCACGTGATCTACAAAGAAGGCAAAATCAAGTAATTGATTTTTCTTCTGACAAAAAAACCCGCCTTCAAGCGGGTTTTTTTGTGCCTGCGATTCAGGCTTTCTGTTCGAAGGCCACGTAGACCTTGCGGCAGGGTTCCAGCACTTCCCAGGTGCCCCTGAAGCCGGCCGGGATCACGAAACGGTCGCCCGCGCGCAGGGTCTTGGCGTTGCCGTCGTCGTCGCGCAGGACCGACACGCCCTGCAGGATCTCGCAGTATTCATGCTCGGTGAAGTTCACCGTCCACTGGCCTACGGCGCCTTCCCAGATCCCGGCATTGAGTTGGCCGCAGGGGCTGGCGTAGTGGTTGAGCACCGCTTGCTCGGGGTCGCCCTTGAGGATCTTTTCTGCGGCGGGCCGATAGCGTTCGACCTCGGTGGCGGCCTGGCTGAAGTCGACGACGTTGTGGATGCTCATTGCTGGATTCCCCCGTGATTACGGCGCGAGTGGCTATGAAGGGCAGAGTCTATGTTTATTAAAATGCACATAGCAATCCGGTTTGCCCGGGCTCTGTCAAATATATTGAAAGTACCGGTCCCGCTGGTTTAGGGTGGCGAGTGCCTCGGGCCGAAGACAGGCTGGCCGGGCAGAATTCTTCAAGAGTGCCAGCGTCGTTCGCGCGGCGCTTGCATCCACAACAAGAGGAGGATACTCGCATGACCACCCTGACTCGTGCCGACTGGGAACAACGCGCCCGGGAACTGAAGATCGAAGGCCGCGCCTACATCAACGGTGAATACACCGCTTCGGTTTCCAACCAAACCTTCGAATGCATCAGCCCGGTAGACGGTCGTGTGCTGGCCACCATCGCCAGCTGCGATGCGGCGGACGCCCAGCGCGCCGTGGAAAATGCCCGCGCCACCTTCAATTCCGGTGCCTGGTCGCGCCTGGCCCCGGCCAAGCGCAAGTCGGTGATGATCCGTTTCGCCGGCCTGCTCAAGCAGCACGCCCAGGAGCTGGCCCTCCTGGAAACCCTGGACATGGGCAAGCCCATCACCGACTCCCTGGAGATCGACGTTCCCGGCGCGGCGCAGGCCCTGAGCTGGAGTGGCGAGGCCATCGACAAGATCTACGACGAAGTCGCCGCCACTCCCCATGACCAGTTGGGCCTGGTCACCCGTGAGCCGGTGGGCGTGGTCGCGGCCATCGTGCCGTGGAACTTCCCGCTGATGATGGCCTGCTGGAAGCTGGGGCCGGCGCTGTCTACCGGCAACTCGGTGATCCTCAAGCCGTCGGAGAAGTCGCCCCTGACCGCGATCCGCATCGCCGCCCTGGCGGTGGAGGCCGGGATTCCCGCCGGTGTGTTCAACGTGCTGCCAGGCTACGGCCATACCGTCGGCAAGGCCCTGGCCCTGCACATGGACGTGGACACCCTGGTATTCACCGGTTCCACCAAGATCGCCAAGCAACTGCTGGTGTACTCCGGCGAGTCGAACATGAAGCGCGTCTGGCTCGAGGCCGGCGGCAAGAGCCCGAACATCGTGTTCGCCGATGCCCCCGACCTGCAGGCCGCCGCCGAGTCCGCGGCCAGTGCCATCGCCTTCAACCAGGGCGAGGTCTGCACCGCCGGCTCGCGCCTGCTGGTGGAGCGCTCCATCAAGGACAAGTTCCTGCCCATGGTGCTCGAGGCCCTCAAGGCCTGGAAACCGGGCAACCCGCTGGACCCGGCCACCAATGTCGGGGCCCTGGTGGATAGCCAGCAGATGAACACCGTGCTGTCCTATATCGAGGCCGGCCATGCCGACGGCGCCAAGCTGCTGGTCGGCGGCAAGCGCACCCTGGAGGAAACCGGCGGTACCTATGTCGAGCCGACGATCTTCGACGGCGTCAGCAACGCGATGAAGATCGCCCAGGAAGAGATCTTTGGCCCAGTGCTGTCGGTCATCACCTTCGACACCGCCGAAGAAGCGATCCAGATTGCCAACGACACTCCCTATGGGCTGGCGGCAGCGGTATGGACCGCGAACATTTCCAAGGCCCACCAGGCTGCCCGGGCCTTGCGCGCCGGCAGTGTATGGGTCAACCAGTACGACGGCGGCGACATGACCGCGCCGTTCGGTGGCTTCAAGCAATCGGGCAACGGCCGTGACAAGTCGCTGCACGCATTCGACAAGTACACCGAGCTCAAGGCGACCTGGATCAAGCTCTGAGTCCCTTGTTCCAGCCCGTCCCTGAAGGGGCGGGCGATCGCAGCGCAGCCGGGCTTTCCGCAAGGGAAGTCCGGCTGTGTTGTCTGTGCCTTGCAGAACAATGATCCACAGGAGCGTGGAAATGCGTTGGGCGACCTATTTCGCCGTTTTGTCCGCTGTCCTGAGCGTGGGCCTGGCCCTGGGCATGACGATGCCGCTGGTGTCCTTCCGTCTCGAAGGTTGGGGCTACGGGCCCTTTGCCATCGGCGTGGTCGCGGCGATGCCGGCCATCGGCGTATTGCTCGGGGCGAAGATTTCCAATCGCCTGGCGGCCCGCCTTGGCACCGCCAGCCTGATGCGCCTGTGCCTGTGGGCCGGGGCGATGTCCATCGGCTTGCTGGCGCTGTTGCCCAGCTACCCGGTGTGGCTGGTGCTGCGGCTGGTCCTGGGCATGGTGCTGACCATCATCTTCGTGCTCGGGGAAAGCTGGATCAACCAGCTGGTTGTAGAGCAGTGGCGCGGGCGGCTGGTGGCACTGTATGGCAGCGGCTACGCCCTGAGCCAGCTGGCCGGACCCTTGCTGCTGGGTGTGCTGGGCACCGAGCATGACTACGGCTTCTGGGTGTCGGTCGGCCTGTTGGCGGTGGCGCCCTTGCTCCTGCTGGGGCGCAGCGGCGCCCCGGCCACCGAGTCGTGCAGCGTGACCCTGAAGGACCTCTGGCTCTTCTGCCAGGCATTGCCGGCGATTGGCTGGGCGGTGGCGCTGTTCGCCACCTTCGAGGCGCTGATCCTCACCCTGTTGCCGGTGTATTGCCTGAGCCAGGGCTTCAGCGAGGAGATCGCCCTGGCGATGGTCAGCACCGTGGTGGTGGGCGATGCGCTGCTGCAATTGCCGATCGGCGCCCTGGCCGACCGGATATCGCGGCGTGGGTTGTTCACCGGCTGCGCGGTGATCCTGCTGTGTTCCAGCCTGGCCATTCCGCTGCTGCTGGATAACCGCTGGCTGATCTGGCCGCTGTGGGTGCTGTTCGGCGCGAGCGCCGGTGGCTTGTTCACCCTGTCGCTGATCCTGATCGGCGAGCGCTATCGCGACGACGCGCTGGTGCGGGCCAATGCCCACGTGGCCCAGCTCTGGGGGATCGGCTGTCTGGTCGGTCCCCTGGTGGCGGGGGCGGGCAGCCAGTGGGTCAGCGGCCATGCCATGTTGCTGCTGGTGGCGGCCGGAGCCTTGGGATTGTTGCTCCTGCTGCGGTGCCCGGGCGCCTTCGGTAGCCCCCGGGCCCAGCCGTCGTAGTGGCTAGAGCATGCGTTCCAGGCCGATGCGGGTGCTCAGCCAGGCGTTGATCCGGCGCCACCAGCTGCCGGGCTCGTGGTCCAGGCTGTGCAGCCGGCCCTGGTCCTCGGTGACCCAGGTCAGCTGGCCGCCCTCCAGCCTGACCTCGTAGCTCAGGGCCGGGGCCATACCCTGCCGGGCCAGCTCGCGCACGTGCCCGGCCAGCTCCGGGCTGTCCACCAGCACCCCGACCTCGGTGTTCCACAACACTGAACGCGGGTCGAAATTGAACGAGCCGATGAAGCTCTTGCGCTGGTCGAAGATCATCGCCTTGCTGTGCAGGCTGGAGTCGGAGCCATGCACGGCGCCGCTGTGGAACAGCCGTGGCCCGCTGCCGCCATGCTTCCCAGGCTGGCGTCGCAGTTCATAGAGTTTTACTCCATGCTCCAGCAGCGCCTTGCGATAGGGCGCGTAGCCGCCATGCACCACCGGGACATCGGTGGCTTCCAGGGAGTTGGTCAGCAAGCTCACCGCGACCCCGGCATCGGCGCGGCCCGTCAGGTACACCAGGCCGGACTGGCCGGGGACGAAGTAGGCCGAGACCATGACCAGCTCCTGGCTCACGCGCCGTAGTTCCGGTGCCAGTTGGGTGGTCAGCAACAGTTGCGGATCGGGGTCGCCCTTGGCCAGGACCTTGGTCGGCGCGTCCCACAGGGCCTGGTTCCAGGCCCAGATCAGTTCCTTGCGCCAGAGCTCCAGGCGCGGTTGGGTCTGATAGGCCAGCAGCTGTCGATACAGCGCCTGGTTCTGCCGGCGGCTGTCTTGCAGCGATTGCTCCAGGCGCAGCCGGGTATTGTCCAGGTCACTGGCCGACGGGGCTCGGGACAGGAACCCATCCACCGGCTTGCTCAGGGCGCTGTTCCAGTACTGATCGAAACTGTGGCTCAACTGCTCGGCTACCGGGCCGACGCTGAGCATGTCGATGTCGGTGAAGTTCAGGTTGGGCTCGGCATCGAAGTACTCATCCCCCAGGTTGCGCCCACCGACGATGGCCACGCTGTTGTCGGCCAGCCACAGCTTGTTGTGCATCCGCCGATGTTGCTGCGAGAGGTTGAACAGGCGGCCCATGGAGCGGGTGAGGACGGTGCTGCGCCCCAGGTGCAGGGGGTTGAACAGGCGGATCTGGATCTGCGGGTGGGCCGCCAGGGTGGCGATGATCTGGTCCAGGCCGTCGCTGGTGGTGTCGTCCAGCAAGATGCGCACCCGCACGCCGCGATCGGCGGCCTTGAGCAGTTCGTCCACCAGCATCCGTGTGCTGATGCCGTCGTGGACGATGTAGTACTGCAGGTCGAGGCTGCTTTGCGCGCGGCGAATCAATTCGGCCCGGGCGATGAACGCCTCGGTGCTGTTGGGCAGCAGGCGAAAGCCCGAGCGTCCTTGGTAGGGAGCGGCCTGGGCCTTGATCGATTGGGCGAACGCCGAGTCGGTGGCGGCCAGGGCCTGGCTGGGCCGGGGTGGCGCTGGTGGAGTGGCGCAGCCGCCGAGCCCGAGGCCCAGCAGCAGAAGCAAGGAGAACGCCTGTTTACGGCTCAAGTCGGGTCATCTCGTATCACTGCACGGGGTACATGCCTGGCTTGGGACGAAAGGGGCAGGCGTCAGTCCTGGATGTCGCTGAGTAGCTGGCTGGCCGCGGCGCCGACCTTGCGCACCGCGTCCTCGATCTGCGGGGTTGGCTTGGCGGCGTAGTTCATCCGCAGGCAATTGCGGTATTTGCCCGAGGCGGAAAAGATGCTGCCCACGGCGATCTGCACCCCCTGGTCCAGCAGGATCCGGTTGAGCTTCAGAGAGTCGAAGCGCTCGGGAAGTTCGATCCACAGCAGGAAGCTGCCTTGCGGGCGGCTGGCGCGGGTGCCGGCGGGAAAGTAGCGGCTGACCCAGTCCAGCATCAGGTCGCGGTTGCGCTGGTACTGGTTGCGCATCTTGCGCAGGTGGGGCTCGAAATGGCCGCCCTTGAGGAACTCGGCGATGGCCACCTGGGGTTGCGGAGCCGTGGAGCCGGTGCTGATGTATTTCATGTGCAGCACCCGTTCCAGGTAGCGCCCGGGGGCTACCCAGCCGATGCGCAGGCCGGGCGCCAGGGTTTTCGAGAACGAACTGCACAGCAGCACGCGCCCATCATCGTCGAAGGACTTGATGGTCCGTGGGCGCGGGTAGGTGTAGGCCAGTTCGCCATACACATCGTCTTCGATGATCGCCACGTCGAAGCGCTGGGCCAGGGTCAGCAAGGCGCGCTTGCGCTGCTCGGGCATGATGTAGCCCAGGGGGTTGTTGCAGTTCGGGGTCAACTGTATGGCCTTGATCGGCCACTGTTCCAGGGCCAGTTCCAAGGCTTCCAGGCTGATGCCGCTGACCGGGTCGGTGGGGATTTCCAGGGCCTTCATGCCCAGGCCCTTGAGGGTCTGCATGGCGCCGTGGAAGCTCGGCGAGTCCACGGCGACGATATCCCCGGGCTGGCAGATGGCGCGGATGCTGGTGGACAGCGCTTCATGGCAACCGGTGGTGATCACCAGGTCGTTGGCGCCCACCTGGCAGCCTGAATCCAGCATCAACCGCGCGACCTGCTCGCGCAACTCCAGCACGCCGTAGATGTTGTCGTAATGCAGGCCGGGCATGTCCTGGCGGCGGCTGAGCCGGGCCAGGGCCCGCAGCAGCGGCTTCATGGTCGGCGTGGTGATATCCGGCATGCCGCGTCCCAGCTGTACCACGTCCTTGCGCGGCACCGCGCGGACCAGTTCCAGCACCTGGTCCCACTGGGAAATCTCCACCGGCCGCTGAGCCGGGCGGCCCACTGCGGGCAGGGCCGGCAGTTCGCGGCTGGGCGGAACGAAATAGCCCGACTTGGGCTTGGGCATCGCCATGCCGTTGTCCTCGAGCAGGCGATAGGCCTGCTGCACCGTGCTCAGGCTGACCCCATGCTCGAGGCTCAAGGCACGCACCGACGGCAGCCGGTCACCGGGGCGGTAGAAGCCCTGTTCGATGCGGGTGCCCAGAAGTTCGGCGAGATTCACATAGAGGGTCATGCTGTTGCCTCGTAGTGGTAGGCGTGAGGACCGGTACAGATCGGCAAAAAATCCAGGATTCAGCAGGATTTTGGCTAAATCTGTATGGAGTTAATACAGATACTTTGGCTCTGTATTGGTTTTCGCTTGACACGCATCATGTCGGCTCATGGCAACTTGAGCAACAGGAGCGATGCAGATGAACGGCTTGAGCGATGTGCGGCTGTCGTTACACGGTCAGGAACTGGTGGCGGAGCAGGAACAGGCAGTGGAGCGAGCATCGTCCCGTTCCGCGCCTTCCGGCCTCGGCCGCTGGGGCTTGTACTGGCATCGGCTGAGCACGCGCAGGGCCCTGCTGGAGATGCCGGCCGAACAATTGCGGGATATCGGTCTGAGCCCTGACGAAGCCCGGCAGGAAGGGCTCAAGCCCTTCTGGCGGCGGTAGCGGAGCTTGCCTGCCAGGGTCGTCGGGCCCTGGCAGCAGAGAAGGTTATTGGTACTCAGGCCAGCTCTTTCAGGCGATGCCAGAGCATGCCCAGGGCCAGCAGCGGCGAGCGCAGGTGCTTGCCGCCGGGGAAGGTGATGTGCGGCACCCTGTCGAACAGGTCGAAGCCACCACCGTGCTGGCCGCTGATGGCTTCGCCCAACAGCTTGCCCGCCAGGTGCGTGGCATTCACTCCATGGCCCGAGTAGGCCTGGGCGTAATACACATTGGGCTGGTCCTTGAGCCGGCCGATCTGCGGCAGGCGGTTGGCGCCGATGCCGATCATCCCGCCCCACTGGTAGTCGATCTTCACGGCGGACAGCTGCGGGAACACGTCCAGCATCTTCGGTCGCATGTAGGCGGCGATATCCTTGGGGTCGCGCCCGGAGTAGTGGCAGGCGCCACCGAACAGCAGGCGCCGGTCGGCCGAGAGCCGGTAGTAGTCCAGGGCCACCCGCTGATCGCAGACGGCCATGTTCTGTGGCAACAGCTCTTGGGCCTGGTCCGGGCTCAGGGGCTCGGTGGCGATGATGTAGCTGCCGGCCGGCAGTACCTTGCCGCCCAGTTGCGGATTGAGGTCGTTGAGGTAGGCGTTGCAGCCCAGCACCAGGGTCTTGGCGCGCACCGTGCCGCGGGCCGCATGCACCTTGACCTCGGCCCCGTAGTCGATGCGGGTCACGCACGAATGTTCGAACAGGCGCACTCCCAGCCGTTGGGCGGCCTGGGCCTCGCCCAGGGCCAGGTTCAGCGGATGCAGGTGGCCGGAGCCCATGTCGACCAGGCCTCCGACGTAGCGTTTGGAGCCCACCACGCTGTGCATTTCGCTGGCCTGTAGCAGGCGGGTCTCGTGGCGATAGCCGAGGCTGCGCAGTTCCTCGGCTTCTTCGGCAAAGCCTTCGAGCTCGGCGGGTTTGTTGGCCAGGTCGCAGTAGCCCCAGGTCAGGTCGCAAGGGATTTGGCAGCGCTCGATGCGCTGGCGCACGATCTCCACCGCCTCCAGGCCCATGAGTTTCATCTGCCGCACGCCTTCGCTGCCGATCACCTTGGTGAACTGTTCCAGGCCGTGGCCGACGCCGCGAATCAACTGCCCGCCATTGCGCCCGCTGGCGCCCCAGCCGATTTGCCGGGCTTCCAGCAGAACCACGCTGAGCCCGCGCTCGGCCAGTTCCAGCGCGGTGTTGAGCCCCGAGAAGCCGCCGCCGACCACGCATACGTCCGCGACCTGCTCGCCAGCCAGGGCCGGATAGTCCGGTTGCGGCAGGCTGCTGGCGGCGTAATAGGAAGCGGGGTGCCGGTCGCTGGCGGCGTGCTGGAGGCTGGCGGGCATGAAGGGCGTCGTCCTGATCGGGTCTGGAAAATGCACGGAGGATAATCCGCGCCTTTCCGGCGGGGCAACCGCAGGGCGGTCGGCGCTGACCTGGCGCGGGGATTTGAGGCAGAATCCACGGCCGTCCACGCGCCTGTAGGCCTTTTAATGAGCTGTAACCGCCAGATCGTCCGTAGCCTGCGCCAGCAGATTCCCTCCTTCGAGTGCGTGCCCGGCTGCCACGACTGCTGTGGCCCGGTCACCACGTCGCCGGAAGAAATGTCCCGCTTGCCGCGCAAGACCGCTGCCGAGCAGGACGCGGCCATGGCGGCGCTGGACTGTGTGCACCTGGGCCCCGAGGGGTGCACGGTGTATGACGAGCGACCGCTGATCTGCCGCCTGTTCGGCACCACCCTGAGCCTGCCGTGCCCCAATGGCCGGCGCCCGGTGGAGCTGATTCATCCGCAGGTCGAGAAGCAGATCCACGACTACATGGCCAGCCAGCGCCAGGTGCTGGTCTAGCCCTCTTCAGTCGGGAATCGGCAGGCTCAGGCTTTCCTTCACCTCTTCCATCACGATGTAGCTCTTGGATTCGCGCACGTGGGGCAGCTTGAGCAGGATGTCGCCCAGCAGCTTGCGATACGAGGCCATCTCCGAGATCCGTGCCTTGACCAGGTAGTCGAAGTCGCCGGAGACCAGGTGGCACTCCAGCACGTGGGGCAGCTTGAGTACCGCCCGGCGGAACTCCTCGAAGGTGTCGCCGGACTTGTAGTCCAGGCTGATCTCGACGAAGACCAGCAGGCTGCCCTTCAGGTGCTGCGGGTTGAGGCGGGCGTTGTAGCCCATGATGATCCCTTCGCGTTCCAGGCGCCTTACCCGCTCGGTGCAGGGGGTGGTGGAGAGGCCGACCCGTTCCCCCAGCTCGGTGAAGGAAATGCGTCCGTCGGCCTGCAGGATGCGCAAGATGTTGCGGTCGATCTTGTCCAGGGCGCGGCGGGTCTGGTGGTTGGTTCTCATAGGGGATGCCCCTCCGTGAAAAGCGATATTGCCGAGAATTCTCGCCAAATATAGGCGGTTATATAGTGAAAATCACTGCCTGATGTTTCTTACACTGCGCGCATCTTTGCTTCGAATAACAACCGGCGGCGGTCAGCCGCGATGAGGATATGAAAATGCGCGTTCTGGTCTTGGGCAGTGGCGTTATCGGAACCACCAGTGCCTATTATCTGGCTCAAGCCGGATTCGAAGTGACCGTGGTGGACCGTCAGCCTGCCGTTGCCATGGAAACCAGCTTCGCCAACGCCGGCCAGGTATCGCCTGGCTATGCCTCGCCATGGGCCGCCCCGGGCGTTCCGCTCAAGGCCATCAAGTGGCTGCTGCAACGCCACGCCCCGCTGGCGATCAAGGCCACCGCCAACGTCGATCAATACCTGTGGATGGCGCAGATGCTGCGCAACTGCACCGCCAGCCGCTATGCCGTGAACAAAGAGCGCATGGTGCGCCTGTCCGAATACAGCCGCGACTGCCTCGACGAACTGCGGGCGGAAACCGGCATCGCCTACGAAGGTCGCAGCCTGGGCACCACCCAGCTGTTCCGTACCCAGGCGCAACTGGACGGTGCGGCCAAGGACATCGCCGTGCTCAAGGAGTCCGGCGTGCCTTTCGAACTGCTGGACCGCGACGGCATCGCCCGGGTCGAGCCGGCCCTGGCCAGCGTCACCAACATCCTCGCCGGTGCCCTGCGCCTGCCCAACGACCAGACCGGCGACTGCCAGATGTTCACCACCCGCCTGGCGGAAATGGCCGTCAAGCTGGGGGTCGAATTCCGTTTCGGCCAGGACATCCAGCGCCTGGACTTCGCCGGCGACCGGATCAACGGCGTGTGGATCGACGGCAAGCTGGAAACCGCCGACCGCTACGTACTGGCCCTGGGCAGCTACTCGCCGCAATTGCTCAAGCCACTGGGCATCAAGGCGCCGGTGTATCCGCTCAAGGGCTACTCCCTGACCGTGCCGATCACCAACTCGGCGATGGCCCCGACGTCCACCATCCTGGACGAAACCTACAAGGTCGCGATCACCCGTTTCGACAACCGTATCCGGGTCGGCGGCATGGCCGAGATCGCCGGTTTCGACCTGTCGTTGAACCCGCGCCGGCGTGAAACGCTGGAGATGATCGTCAACGACCTCTATCCTCAGGGCGGCGACCTGTCCCAGGCCAGCTTCTGGACCGGGCTGCGTCCCACCACCCCGGATGGCACACCGATCGTCGGCGCCACGCCGTATCGCAACCTGTTCTTGAACACTGGCCACGGTACGCTCGGCTGGACCATGGCCTGCGGTTCGGGCCGCCTGCTGGCGGACCTGATGGCCAGGAAGAAGCCGCAGATCAGTGCCGAAGGCCTCGACATTTCCCGTTATGGCAACCCCCAGGAGTCAGCTAAACATGTCAATCCAGCGCCAGCTCACCAATGAGCGCATGAGCCAGATCGTTGTCCACGGCGGTACCGTCTACCTGGCCGGACAGGTCGGCGACAACCTGCAGGCCGGGATCGAGCAACAGACCCGGGAAACCCTGGCCAGCATCGAGCGCTTGCTGGACCTGGCCGGCACCGACAAGACCCGGCTGCTGTCGGTGACCATCTACCTGAAGGACATCGATGCCCATTTCGAAGGCATGAACAGTGTCTGGGACCAGTGGTTGCCCAAAGGCGTGGCACCGGCCCGGGCCACCGTCGAGGCCAAGCTCTGCGAGCCGGAAATCCTCGTCGAGCTGTCGGTAGTGGCCGCCCTGCCTTAAACGAAAAGATCCCTCTCCCGGTGCCGGTGGTGGTTCTGCGCCATCCAGCACCGGTTTTTATTCCCATGACCGCCTAGAAGTCCGCCGCCATGCGTCCTGCCCGTGCCCTGATCGATCTCCAAGCCCTGCGTCACAACTATCAACTGGCCCGCGAAGTCTCGGGTGCCCGTGCCCTCGCGGTGATCAAGGCCGATGCCTATGGCCATGGCGCGGTGCGCTGCGCCCAGGCCCTGGAGGATTGCGCCGACGGTTTCGCCGTGGCCTGCATCGAGGAAGCCCTGGAGCTGCGCGCCGCGGGCATTGGCGCGCCGGTGCTGTTGTTGGAGGGGTTCTTCGAGGCGTCGGAGCTGGCGCTGATCATCGAGCATGATTTGTGGTGCGTGGTGCATTCGCTGTGGCAGCTGGAGGCCATCGAGCAAGCGAGCCTGGCCAAACCGCTGACGGTCTGGCTCAAGCTGGACTCGGGCATGCACCGGGTCGGTCTGCACCCCAAGGACTACCAGGGCGCCTACCAGCGGCTGCAGGCCAGCGGCAAGGTCGAGAAGATCGTGCTGATGAGCCACTTCGCCCGTGCCGACGAACTGCATTGCACCAGCAGCACCGAGCAGATCGCGGTGTTCGAAGCGGCCCGCCAGGGCCTGGGGGCCGAGGTCAGCCTGCGCAACTCGCCGGCGTTGCTGGGCTGGCCCAGCGCGCCCAGCGACTGGGTGCGCCCGGGCATCATGCTCTACGGGGCGACGCCGTTCGAAGAAGCCAACTCGCTGGCCGAGCGCCTGCAACCGGTGATGACCCTGGAGTCCAAGGTCATCTGCGTGCGTGAGCTGCCTGCCGGCGAACCCATCGGCTACGGCGCCAAGTTCATCACCGACAAGCCGATGCGGATCGGCGTGGTCGCCATGGGTTATGCCGACGGCTACCCGCGCCATGCACCCACCGGCACCCCGGTACTGGTGGCCGGCCGGCGCAGCCGCCTGTTGGGCAGGGTTTCCATGGACATGCTGTGTGTCGATTTGACGGACGTGCCCGAGGCCGGCCTGGGCTCGACCGTGGAGCTGTGGGGCAAGAACATCCTGGCCAGCGAGGTCGCCCTGGCGGCCGACACCATCCCCTACCAGTTCTTTTGCAACCTGCGGCGGGTGCCGCTGGTGTACAGCGAGGGCTGAGAGCCCGCGGGCCGTACCGAAAGTCGCCTATCCTGGGGGAATCCGGGGCAAGTGTTGTAAATACTGAACGCTGTCGCCATGATAACGCTCGATTACAACAACGCCTGATTCCCGCCTAGGAGACTGCCGTATTGGACGTCGGTGAGCGACTGCAATCCATCCGTAAACTGAAGGGTTTGTCCCAGCGTGAACTCGCCAAGCGTGCGGGCGTCACCAACAGCACCATTTCAATGATCGAGAAGAACAGCGTCAGTCCTTCGATCAGCTCGTTGCGCAAGGTGCTGGGCGGCATCCCCATGTCCATGGTGGAGTTCTTTTCCGAGGAGGTCCTCCAGGAGACTCCTTCGCAGATCGTCTACAAAGCCCACGAACTGATCGACATCTCCGATGGCGCCGTGACCATGAAGCTGGTGGGGCGTGCACGCCCGAGCCGCGCCATCGCCTTTCTCAACGAGATCTACCCGCCGGGCGCCGACACCGGTGAGGAGATGCTCACCCATGACGGCGAAGAAACCGGGATCCTGCTCGAAGGTCGCCTGGAGCTGGTGGTAGGCCTGGAAACCTTCATCCTCGAGGCCGGTGACAGCTACTATTTCGAAAGCACCAAGCCCCATCGTTTCCGTAATCCGTTCGATGTGCCGGCGCGACTAATCAGCGCAGCTACCCCAGCGAATTTCTAGGCCAAGAGGCGTCCCGCAAGGCTTGCAGCGAGGCCCCAGCGACATTTCGCCGCGATCAAGACCCCTTCGACTTTGGGGTTGTTTCAGTGTGACGGGCTAACCGTTATACTTTCGCCCGCCTGCGAAACCGTGGCCGCAGGCGTGACTAGCCACCATTGAGGGTGTACGCGTGAACCTAATTATGAAAATGCTGGCCGCACCAGCAACCGTATTGGCCCTTTGGGCAGTCAGCGCTCAAGCTGCGACCAATGACGATATCGCCAAGCGCCTCGAGCCCGTTGGCCAGGTCTGTGTCCAGGGTCAGGAATGCAAGGGGATGGAAGTCGCTGCCTCCGCAGGCGGTGGCGGTGGCGCCAAGTCGCCGGACGACGTGATCGCCAAGCACTGCAACGCTTGCCACGGCAGCGGCCTGCTGGGCGCGCCGAAGATCGGCGATACCGCTGCCTGGAAGGAGCGTGCCGATCACCAGGGCGGCCTCGATGGCATCCTGGCCAAGGCGATTACCGGCATCAATGCCATGCCGCCTAAAGGCACCTGCGCCGATTGCTCCGATGAGGAACTCAAGGGCGCGATCCGGAAGATGTCCGGCCTGAAATAAGCGGTCATCTGCAGCGAAAAAGCCGCTTGCGAGCGGCTTTTTTGTGGGCGCGATTTGACCTGCGCCCTGTTCAATGCAGCAAACTCCCGGCAAGCTCGGTCCAACCCCTATTCACGGACGGTTCCTGGAGGGTCAGATGCTGCAATCCTGTTCCATCGAGCAGGCGGTGGATGAAGTGCTCGCCCGCTTGCCGCAACACATCCACATGGGCATGCCCCTGGGGTTGGGCAAACCCAATCGGTTCGCCAATGCCCTGTACCGGCGTATCGCCCAGTTGCCCGAACGCCAACTGACTATCTACACCGCCCTGAGCCTGGGGCGCCCGGCACTGGGCGACGGCTTGCAGCGGCGGTTTCTCGAACCCTTCGTCGAGCGGGTGTTCGGCGACTATCCCGAACTGGACTTCCTCGCCGACCTGCACCGTGACAGCCTGCCGGCCAACATCCGCGTCGAGCAGTTCTTCATGCAGCCCGGCAGCCTGCTGCACAGCGCGGCGGCGCAACAGGACTACGTCAGCAGCAACTACAGCCATGCGGCCCGGGACATCAATGCCGCCGGCCTGAACCTGGTGGCCCAGCTGGTGGCCCGCGATCCGCAGCGGCCTGGCCAGCTGAGCCTGAGTTGCAACCCGGATATCACCCTGGACATGCTGCCGCTGGTCGCCAAGCGCCGCGCCGCCGGGGAGACCATCCTGGTCCTCGGCCAGGTCCATGCGGACCTGCCCTACATGCCGGGCGACGCTGAAGTCCAGGCGAGGGATTTCGACCTGCTGATCGACGAAGAAGAGCGCAGCACGCTGTTTTCCACGCCGAACATGCCGGTGGGCGTGCAAGACCACTGCATCGGCCTGCATGCCAGTACCCTGGTACGCGACGGCGGCACCCTGCAGATCGGCATTGGCTCCATGGGCGATGCGCTGACCGCCGCCTTGCTGGCACGCCAGGCGGACAACCCGGGCTACCGTGCCTTGCTGGCGGACTTGCAGGTGGATCATTGGCAGCCGCTGATCGATCGCGAGGGCGGCGTCGAGCCATTTGCCCAGGGGCTCTATGGTTGCAGCGAGATGTTCGTCAACGGCTTGCTGGCCCTGGCCGATGCCGGGATCGTGCGGCGCAAGGTCTACCCGAGCCTGGAGCTGCAGGGCCAGGCCAATGCCGGCACCCTGGACCCGGCCACGCCGGGCGGGGTCTCGATCCATGGCGGCTTCTTCCTCGGACCACGCAGTTTCTACCAGCGCTTGCGCGAGCTGCCCAAGGAGCGGTTGGCGGAGTTCAACATGAGTGCCATCAGCTACATCAACGAGCTGTATGGCCATGAGGAACTCAAGCGCCTGCAGCGTCGCGATGCGCGCTTCATCAACAGCGCGTTCACCATGACCCTGCTGGGCGCCGCGGTGTCCGACCAGTTGCAGGGTGGGCGGGTGTTGAGCGGCGTAGGCGGGCAGTACAACTTCGTGGTCCAGGGCCATGCCCTGGCGGATGCCCGTTCGGTGCTGATCCTGCGCAGTTGGCGGGAGTCGGCAGGGGAGGTCAGCTCCAACATCGTCTGGGAGTACGGCCATTGCACCATCCCGCGGCACCTGCGGGACATCGTCATCACCGAGTACGGGATCGCCGATCTGCGGGGCAAGTCCGATGCGAAGGTGATCGAGGCGCTGCTCAACATCAGCGACTCACGCTTCCAGCCAGGTCTGATTGAACAGGCTCAGAAAGCCGGCAAGCTGCCCAGGGACTTCCGCCTGGAACCGCGTTTTGCCGATAACAGCCCGCAGCGCTTGCTGGACATACAGGCGCGCCATCGCCATCTGTTCCCCGAATATCCGCTGGGCAGTGACTTCACCGTCCAGGAGCGCGATTTGCTGCGGGCGCTGAACTGGCTCAAGAGCAAGTTCAAGCTCAGCGAGATCCTCGAGCTGGGCAAGGCGGCCTTCGACGCGCCGGAGGCCGGGGCATTTCCCGAGCACCTGGAGCGCATGGGGCTGGAGCAACCCGAGGGCCTGCGTGAGGACCTGTACCAGCGTTTGTTGCTGGCCGGCCTGCAGGCCACCCGTCAACCGTGAGCCTGGCGCCGGGTCACTCGATGAAAGTGACCACGCCGCCGGAAAGGGATTTGACCCGCGCCAGGGATTCCACGCGGTAGCCCTGGGCGTCCAGTTCGGCGCGGCCGCCCTGGAAGGATTTCTCGATCACGATGCCCAGGCCGGCCACGGTGGCACCGGCCTGCTTGATGATCGAGATCAGGGCCTGGGAGGCCTTGCCGTTGGCCAGGAAGTCGTCGATGACCAGCACGCGGTCGCTGCTGGTCAGGTGCCGTGGCGAAATGGCCACGGTGCTTTCCACTTGCTTGGTGAAGGAATAGACGGTGGCCGAGAGCAGATTCTCGGTCAGGGTCAAGGACTGGTGCTTGCGGGCGAAGATCACCGGTACACCCAGGTTCAGGCCGGTCATGATCGCAGGAGCGATGCCGGAGGCCTCGATGGTCACGATCTTGGTGACGCCCGAGTCCTTGAACAGCCTGGCGAATTCGTCGCCGATCAATTTCATCAATTGCGGATCGATCTGATGGTTCAGAAAGGCATCGACTTTCAGTACTTGATCGGAAAGCACGATGCCTTCTTCGCGAATTTTCTGGTGCAGTGCTTCCACGGAGCTTCCTCTATTGGCCGCTTTGGGGCCAAGGGTCTGTTGAAAAATAGTCGATTTTACCGCTTTAGCATCGCGCGTATATCGGCCAAAGCGTTGTTGCCGCGAACGGCCTTGACCTCGGTCGGCGTGTCGTCGTTGCCTTCCCAGGCCAGGTCGTCCGGAGGCAGTTCGTCGAGAAAGCGGCTTGGCGCGCAGTCGATGATTTCGCCGTACTGCTTGCGCTTGGCCGCGAAGGTGAAGGCCAGGGTCTGGCGCGCGCGGGTGATGCCCACGTAGGCCAGGCGTCGCTCCTCCTCGATGGTATCGGCTTCGATACTGGAGCGGTGGGGGAGGATCTCCTCTTCCATGCCCATGATGAACACGTAGGGAAACTCCAGGCCCTTGGAGGCGTGCAGGGTCATCATCTGTACCCCTTCGGCGCCGTCTTCCTCTTCCTGCTGGCGTTCCAGCATGTCGCGCAGGACCAGCTTGCCGATGGCGTCCTCGACGGTCATCTCGCCGTCTTCGTCTTTTTCCAGGGTGTTCTTCAGGGCCTCGACAAGGAACCAGACGTTGCCCATCCGGTAGTCCGCGGCCTTGTCGCTGGAGCTGTTGGTGCGCAGCCAGTTCTCATAGTCGATATCCATGATCATGCTGCGCAGGGCGCCGATCGGATCCTCGCCGGCGCATTGTTCGCGGACCCGGTCCATGAAGCGCTTGAAGCGTGCCAGGCGGTCGGTGAAGCGGCTGTCCAGGTGCTCGCCCAGGCCGATTTCCTCGGTGGCGGCGTACATGGAGATACCGCGTCCGGTGGCGTAGTTGCCGAGTTTCTCCAGGGTCGTGGAGCCGATTTCCCGACGTGGCACGTTGATCACCCGCAGGAACGCGTTGTCGTCATCGGGGTTCACGATCAGGCGGAAGTAGGCCATCAGGTCCTTCACTTCCTGGCGGCCGAAGAAGCTGTTGCCACCGGACAGGCGATAAGGCACCTGGTGGTGCTGCAGCTTCAGCTCGATCAGCTTGGCCTGGTAGTTGCCCCGGTAGAGGATCGCGAAATCGCTGTAGGGACGGTTGGTGCGCAAGTGCAGGGTGAGGATTTCCATGGCCACCCGCTCGGCCTCGGCGTCCTCGTTCTTGCAGCGGATCACGCGGATCTCGTCGCCGTGGCCCATCTCGCTCCACAACTGCTTTTCGAATTCGTGGGGGTTGTTGGAGATCAGCACGTTGGCGCAGCGCAGGATGCGGCTGGTGGAGCGGTAGTTCTGCTCCAGCATCACCACTTTCAATGACGGGTAGTCGTCCTTGAGCAGCATCAGGTTTTCCGGGCGCGCGCCGCGCCAGGCATAGATCGACTGGTCGTCGTCGCCTACCACGGTGAACTGGTTGCGCGTCCCGATGAGCATCTTCACCAGCAGGTACTGGCTGGCGTTGGTGTCCTGGTACTCGTCCACCAGCAGGTAGCGCACCTTGTTCTGCCACTTCTCGAGGATGTCGGCGTGCTCCTCGAACAGCTTCACCGGCAGCAGGATCAGGTCGTCGAAGTCCACCGCGTTGAACGCCTTGAGCGTGCGCTGGTAGTGGGTGTAGACGATGGCCGCGGTCTGTTCCTTGGGGTTGCGCGCGTTTTCCAGGGCCTGGGCCGGCAGGATCAGGTCGTTCTTCCAGGCGCCGATCATGTTCTTGATCTCGTCGACGCCGTCGTCCCCGGAATACTCCTTCTGCATGATGTCGGTCATCAGGGCCTTGACGTCGGTCTCGTCGAAGATCGAGAAGCCCGGCTTGTAGCCCAGCCGCACATGTTCCTTGCGGATGATGTTCAGGCCCAGGTTGTGGAAGGTCGATACGGTCAGGCCGCGACCCTCGCCACTGCGCAGCAGGGTGCCGACCCGTTCCTTCATTTCCCGTGCCGCCTTGTTGGTGAAGGTCATGGCGACGATGTACTGGGCGCGGATCCCGCAGTTCTGGATCAGGTGGGCGATCTTGCGGGTGATCACGCTGGTCTTGCCGGAGCCTGCACCGGCGAGCACCAAAAGAGGGCCGCCGACGTAGTTCACGGCTTCTTGCTGCCGGGGATTGAGTCGGGACATGACGGAAAAAAGGGGTCGGTTGCGAAAAGGGCGGGCATTTTAACAGGATGAACGGATTCTGCTGCGTCTCTCCGACTTGTGACGCATAACGCTATCTAAATTTGCCGGTTTTGATACTTTCCCGCAGGATGCGCGCTAAATATGCGTCTAACGTTCGCATCAGAGCGGTACAAGAAGTTGCGTATGATAATTAATATCAATTGATATTGTCCTTTCGCGCGCCATAATGCCCGCCGCCAACTTTTTTGCAGAGTCTAGGGAGCTAGCTTGTCCAAGCCTGTCGAACCCTTGCGTGTGCTGCTACTGGCCCTCGAGCCGGTATGGACAGCGTTGTTGCGCGAGTGTGTCGCTCCGTTGGGGGACTCGGTGGTATTGATCAACGCTCCCAGCTGGGAGTCGGTCAGCCGACTGTTCGAAAATGATCGCAACGCGGTCCTGTTGACCATTCCACAACTGCAGCCCGGACCCGGGCGTTGCAGCCTGCCGACGATTTTGCTGCTGGACCAGGAGCCCACGGTGACGCCGGCGGGGGCCAGCGACTGGCTGGTGGGTTCGAGCCTGAGCACCGATGCCTTGCGTCGTTGCCTGCGCCATGTGCGCGAGCGCGGAGTGCTGGAGAGCACCTTGCAGCGCCTGGCCGAGCAGGACCCCTTGACCGGCATCGCCAACCGCCAGGGTTTCCAGACGCTGCTGGCGGCGCGTCTGGCGGAAAACGACGGACGCGGCCTGGCCCTGGGCCACCTGGACCTGGACAACTTTCGCCACGCCAACGATGCCCTGGGCCACCAGGCCGGTGACCGGCTGATCCTGCAGGTGGTCTCGCGGCTCAAGAGCCAGCTGGAGGCCGGCGACCAGCTGGCGCGCCTGGGCAGCGATGAGTTCGCCTTGCTGATCGATACCCGCCGCGCCCCACAGCGCGCCGAATGGATGGCCGAGCGCATCACCCAAGCCATGGCCGAACCCTACTGGATCGATGGTGAAAGCCTGTTGATCGGCTGCAGCCTGGGGATCGCCCACGCCCGCGCCAACGCCGGTGCCGACCCGCTGATGTGGCATGCGCACATCGCCATGCAGCAGGCCAAGAGCACCCAGGGTTGCACCTTTCATGTCTTCAACGAGCGGATCAACCGCAACGCGCGCAGCCTGGCCGACCTGGAAAGCGAGTTGCGCCGGGCGCTGCGCCGCGATGAGCTGGAGCTGCACTACCAGCCGCGGCTGAACCTGCATGACGGCAAGATCGTCGGCCTAGAGGCCCTGGTGCGCTGGCGCCATGGCGAGCGCGGCCTGCTGCCGCCCAGCGAGTTCGTGCCCCTGGCCGAGCAGAGCGGGTTGATCGTCCCCTTGGGCTACTGGGTCATTTCCCGCGCCTTGCGGGATATGCAGGCCTTGCGCGAGCGTGGGCTGGAGCCGCTGCACATGGCGGTCAACTTGTCGTTCCGCCAGTTCCAGGACAGCCAGCTGCTGTCGACGCTGGGCCGGCTGATCGCCGAACGTGGGGTGGAGGCGCAGTGGCTGGAGTTCGAGCTGACCGAAACCGCCGTGATGCGCCGCAGCGACCTGGTGAAGCAGACCATGGACGCCCTGGGGCGCCTGGGCGTGCGCTTTTCCCTGGACGACTTCGGCACCGGTTTCTCTTCGTTCGTGCACCTCAACAGCCTGCCGATCGCCCTGCTCAAGGTGGACAAGAGCTTCGTCGGTGGCATGGAGCAGCGCGAGGAAAACCGCAAGCTGGTCCATGCCATGATCAACCTGGCCCATAACCTCAACCTGGAGGTGGTGGCCGAAGGCGTGGAAACCGCCGAGCAACTGGCGCTGTTGCGCGACTTCGGCTGCGACCAGGCCCAGGGCTACCTGATCAGCAAGCCGCTGCCGCTGGCCGAGCTGGTGGAATACCTGACCTTCGGCAACAGCCAGCGCGCGTTCCGCGAAGAGGTGGTCTGAGCCTGGGGCTCACTCGGGCTGCAGGTCCATGGCCGGTGCCGCCCCCTCGCGCTTGATCATGCGCCGCATCCGCCACTCGAACGCCAGGGTCAGGCTGATGGCGGCGCAAGCCAGCCCCAGGGCCAGGCCCCACCAGACGCCGGTCGGCCCCCAGCCCAGGGTGAAGGCCATCAGCCAGGCCGAAGGCGCGCCGATCAGCCAATAGCAGCCCAGGCCCACCAGGAAGGTGGTCTTGGCATCCTTGAGGCCGCGAATCGCTCCCATGGCAATGGTCTGGGTGCCGTCGAACAGCTCGAACCAGGCCGCCACCGCCAGCAGGCTCACCGCCAGATGGATCACCGGGGCGAAGGCCGGGTCGTTGTGATCGAGGAACAGACCGATCAGCTGGTTCGGCAGCAGCCAGAACACCGCCGCGAATCCCAGCATCACCACTGCGCCGAAAGCGATGCCGACCCTGCCCGCCAGGCGCGCGTCCAGCAGTTGCCCGGCCCCGTAGTGCTGGCCGATGCGCATGGTGATGGCGTACGAGACTCCCGCCGGGACCATGAACGCCACCGAGACGATCTGCAGGGCGATCTGATGCGCCGCCAGCTGGGTACTGCCCATGGTGCCCATGCACAGCGCGGCGAAGGCGAACAGCCCGACTTCCACGGCATAGGTCCCGCCGATGGGCAGGCCCAGGCGCCACAGTTCCTGCAGGTAGCGGGTGCTGATCCGCGACAGCCCCTGGCGTAGCGGGTAGGCGGCATAGGCCGGGTGGCGCTTGATGTGCCAGGCCAGGGCCACGGCCATGCAGTTGGCGACGATGGCGGTGACCAGGCCGATACCCACCAGCCCGAGCTTGGGCAGGCCGAACATGCCGGTAATCAGCGCGTAGTTGAGCAGGAAGTTGGCCACCGTGCCGCACAGGCTGATGACCATCACCGGCGTGGCCCGGCCGATGGCGCTGGTGAAGCCGCGCAAGGCCATGAAGCTCAGGTAGCCGGGCAGGGCGAAGGGCAGGATCAACAGGAACTGGCCGGCGGCCTGGACGTTGCTCTCGGTCTGGCCGAACAGCAACAGCACTGGCTTGAGGTTCCACAGCAGCAGGCCGGCCACCAGGGCCATCAGCCAGGCCAGCCACACGCCGGCCTGGGTCAGGCGCGTGGCGCCCTCCATATCGCCGGCGCCATGCCGGATCGCTACCAGGGTACCCACCGCGGCGATCACCCCGATGCAGAAGATCGAGACGAAGGAATAACTGGCTGCGCCCAGGCTGCCGCCGGCCAGGGCCTCGGGGCTCAGGCGAGCCATCATCAGGGTGTCGGTGAGAACCATCAACATGTGCGCCAGCTGCGAGGCGATCAACGGCCCCGCCAGCCGCAGGATGGCCCAGAGTTCGGTACGTGCAGGATGCTGCATGGTCATCAGGCTCGATCAGGTGGATATCGGTAGGAGCGCTGATTCTCGGCGCTCTTGGCTCGTTGCACAAAGCGATAAATATACTTGCTGGCATGATAAAAACTCATGCGAAGCGCTTTCTGGTAGCGTGGCGTCATTGCGCTACCGGAGCCTGAGCATGTCCCGCCGTCTACCCCCTCTCTACGCCCTGCGGGCCTTCGAAGCCGCCGCCCGGCACAGTTCGTTCACCCGGGCTGCCGAGGAACTGTCGATCACCCAGAGCGCCGTCAGCCGGCACATCCGTACCCTGGAAGAACACTTCGCCTGCCGGTTGTTCCAGCGTAGCGGACGCAACCTGCTGTTGACCGAAGCGGCCCGCCTGTTGTTGCCCGGCGTGCGTGAAGGGTTTGGCGCCCTGGAGCGGGCGTGCAGCATCCTGCACGGTGAAGACGGCATCCTGCGCATGAAAGCGCCATCGACCCTGACCATGCGCTGGTTGCTGGCGCGGCTCAGTCGTTTCCGCCACTTGCAGCCGGGCAACGAAGTGCAGCTCACCAGCGCCTGGATGGATGTGGACTCGGTGGATTTCAACCAGGAGCCTTTCGACTGCGCGGTCCTGCTGAGCAACGGCCACTTTCCCGCGGACTGGGAGTCCAGCTACCTGTTCCCGGAACTGCTGATTCCGGTAGGGGCGCCGAACCTGCTCCACGACCAGCCCTGGGATGCGGCGCGCCTGGCGAGCGCCGAGTTGCTGCACCCGACCCCGGACCGTCGCGACTGGCGCAGTTGGCTCGAACACATGGGGTTGGCCGGCCAGGTTTCGCTCAAGGGCGGGCAGGTGTTCGACACCCTGGAGCTGGGGATGATCGCTGCGGCACGGGGCTACGGCGTGTCCATCGGCGATCTGCTGATGGTGGCCGAGGACGTGGCCCAGGGACGCTTGAGCCTGCCCTGGCCGACAGCGGTGGCCAGCGGCCTGAACTACTATCTGGTGTGGCCCAGGACCCGGCCCGGCGGCGAGCGCCTGCGGCGCCTGAGCGACTTCTTGCAAGGGGAGGTCGCGGCCATGCGATTGCCCCAGGTGGAGCGTCTGGGCTGAAACGTTGAAGCTCCCGGTTGACGGGGCTGGAGATATATCCTTGCAAACCGCTCAAGTATTGCCGGGCGCCGCCGAATCCTGGGATATGGAACCAGCGTCCAGGAAGGTCCTGACTCACTAGAAAACCTTGGAATTATTGCTGCCGAGCGTGCCACGTGATCAGGATGATCCGCCTTCTCGGCCAGGAGCCATCATGTCCCAACCCCGTGCCCGGATAGCCTCCCAGCTAGGGCTCGCCCTTGCCCTGGTCCTCGCCCTGGTGATCAGCGGCAGCACCCTGTTTGCCTTGCGTTCGCTGGATTCGGCGAACCTCGATACCCGCGAAGAACACCTGGCCAGCGAAGCCCGCCTGCTGGCCGACCAACTCAACACCTTCCATGGCAGCCTGCGCGAGAGCACCCAGCGCCTGAGCGGCCTGTTCGAGAATCGCTTTCGCAGCGGACTGAGCGTGCATCCCGAAGAGCCGGTGACGGTCGCCGGGGTGCAGACGCCTGGCTTGCACCTGGGCAACGTGGTGTTGAACAACAACTTCGATGAAGTGGACCAGTTCAAGCAGATGACCGCCGGGGTCGCGACCCTGTTCGTACGCAGCGGGGACGACTTCATCCGTGTCAGCACTTCCCTGAGCAAGCAGGATGGCAGCCGCGCCATCGGCACCCTGCTCGATCATGCCCATCCGGCCTATCAGAAGCTCATGGCCGGGCAGGGCTACGTTGGCCGCGCGCTGCTGTTCGAGCGTTTCTACATGACCCAGTACACCCCGGTGATGGACCGCAGTGGTCGGGTAATCGCGGTGTTGTTCGTGGGTTTCGACTACACCGACGCGCAGAACGCCCAGTTCGCCAACCTCAAGCGCTTCCGCATCGGCCAGAGCGGTTCCCTGGCCCTGCTCGACGAACAGCACAAGTGGTTGGTGCCGCCGGCCGGCGTGCAGGCCCTGGATCAGGCGGCGCAGCTTCTGGTGGACGCGGCGAAGGAGCCGGGCAAGGGGCGCTTCTGGAGCGATGGTGGCGAGGACTTCTACAGCCTGGCGATGCCTTTCGCCGACGGCCCCTGGTCGGTGGTGGCGAGCATGCCCAAGTCCGAGATCCGCCAGGTGACCTGGAGCGTGGGGCTACGCCTGGTGATCGGCAGCCTGTTGGCGATGCTGTTGGCGGTAGGCGCCACGGTGTGGTTGCTGCGTAGCAAGCTGGCGCCCCTGGGCGACCTGGTGCGCCAGGCCCAGGCCT
The DNA here is from genome assembly GCF_046230915.1 of Pseudomonas sp. KCJK8993. NCBI lineage: Bacteria > Pseudomonadati > Pseudomonadota > Gammaproteobacteria > Pseudomonadales > Pseudomonadaceae > Pseudomonas > Pseudomonas sp. KCJK8993. The sequence goes on along the minus strand of NZ_JBJJLO010000019.1, from coordinate 29,567 downwards.
TGGGCGGTGGCGACCTGAGCGCGCGCTTGAATGTGTCCAGCCACGATGAGATCGGCCAGCTGGCCCGCAGCTTCAACCAGATGGGCGAGGCCTTGTCGACCATGGTCGAGCACATCCGCCGCTCCGCCACTGAAGTCAGTGGCCGGGCCCAGGCGTTGTCCGGGCTGTCCAGCGGTGCCTACGAAGGCATGGAGCAGCAATCCGGGGAAATCACCAGCATGGCCGGGGCGGTCGAGCAGTTCAGCGCCACCTCGCTGAACATCGCCGACAACATGGGTAGCACCCAGCGCCTGGCCCAGGAAAACGCCGAGCAGACTCACATCGGCCGCGAGTCCATGGAGCAGGCTTCCTCGTCGCTTGAACAGATCGCCGGTGCCCTGGGCAGCACGGCGGCGGTGATCGATACCCTGGGGCAGCGCTCCCAGGAAATCGGCGGGATCGTCGGGGTGATCACCGCCATCGCCGACCAGACCAACCTGCTGGCCCTCAACGCGGCCATCGAGGCGGCCCGCGCCGGGGAGCAGGGTCGCGGTTTCGCGGTGGTGGCCGACGAGGTGCGCAACCTGGCATCGCGCACCCGCGAGGCCACCGCGGAAATCTCGCAGATGATCAACAGCATCCAGCAGGAAACCGGCAATGCCATCCAGACCATGGAGCAGGGCAACCGCCTGATGCAGGAAGGTTTGTCACGCAACGCCGGAGTGGCCGCGGCGCTGGCCTTGATCGACGAGCAGAGCCAGAGCGCCGGCGAGCAATTCGCCGCCATCACCACCGCGACCCAGGAGCAGAGCAGCACGGCCACGGTCCTGAGCCGCAACCTGCAGAGCATCGCCCAGGCCAACAGCGAGCAGCGTGAGGTGGTGTCCAACCTGGCCGTCACCGCGCGCGAGCTGGAGGCCCTGGCCGCCGACCTGCGCCACGAGGTCGATCGCTTCCGTTGACGGCACCTGCCCTCCGGCCCGGCGTTGGAGGGCGCTGGTTGCAATGACGCATGATTGGACTAAAACAGATGAGCGGTTGATTGCCCTTCAAGGACTGACCTTTCAGCAGGAGCAAGCATGACTCGTCTATCCCGTTTCGTTCCCCCTCTATTGGCTGTGTCGACGCTTTTGCTCGGCCAGGCAGCCTTCGGCCAGGAAAGCCCGGCGTTCATCGACCCGGCGTCCTGGAATACCCCGTTCAACCGGATTGCCCAAGTGGCCTGCCACAACTGCTATGAAAAGCAGTACGCCCGCACCTTCAGCAGCGTGCTCGACAGTGTGCGCACCCTGGAGCTGGATTTTTGGGACCAGCAAGATGCCGCGACCGGCGGGTCGCCCCGGCATTGGTTCGTACGGCACGACGCGGGCACCCTGTTCCAGTCCGGCAACGACAATAACTGCACGGGCGACGGCACCGGCAAGAACGATCTGGAAGCCTGCCTGAACGACATCAAGCACTGGAGTGACGGCCACCCGGGGCATTTCCCCATCACCGTGATCCTGGACAAGAAGCAGGGTTGGTCAAAAGCCAGCTCGGGACGCACGCCGCAGGACTTCGATGACTTGGTGAGCCGGATTTTCCAGGGCAAGTTGTATACCCCCCAGGAGCTTGCGAGCCATATCGGCAGCAGTGCCGGAGCCCTGCAGAGCAACCTCAAGGGCAAGTCCTGGCCCACCGCCAGCCAGTTGCAGGGCAAGGTCCTGCTGGTACTCAACCATTCGGAGAACCAGAAACTCTCGCAGTACGCCGAAGCCCGGACCTCCAGCGCCAAAGTGTTCATCTCGCCGGTGACCAACGGCCAGAACGATGTCAGTGGCGAGGTCAGTGGCATGTCTGCCCAGTCATCGGGTTATGTGGCCATGAACAACATGGGCAAGGGTGACAAGAAATGGGCGACCCAAGCCTTTGCCTATAGCCATATCGGTCGGGTCTGGGGCGATGACGGTGTGTCGTTCGCCCAGCACATCGCTGAACAGATCAACCTGTCGGCGTACTACAAGTTCGCCGAGCAGGGGGCTGGCGGTTTCCGCATTCGGCCGTTCTGACGTTCACCGGGGCTCGGCAGTATCGCCAAGCCCCGGGTCCACGCGCTGGCCGATATCCCGCAGGCGCGCCAACTGGTCGATCATGCTCGGTGCCTCGTCGACGCTGCTGACGAAGGTCCACAAGTAAGTCATGACCGCATACACATGGCCGGCCTTGATCTCGGGCGATAGTGACAGCTGGGTGATGGCGATCACGAACAGCACCGCCGCCACCACGCCGAGGAACAGGTAGGCCGTGGCTTCGCGGTCCGAGAGCCAGATCCGCAGCCGCGACAGCAGGCGGTAGTGGCGCTGCAGGGAGTGGGCGCCGACCTTGGCCACCAGGCCGATTTCCTTTTCCAGGCGATTGTTCAGGCGTTCGTGCAACTGCTGGTTGCGCCGGGCGAAACGCGGCAGCAACACCACGCACAGCACCAGCGTCGCCAGGCAGGCCAGGCCGATCCAGGGTTCGATGGCCAGCAGCATCACCGCGGCACCGATGATCGAGACCAGTGCGGTGGCGATGACCGGCACGTGCTTCTCGAAGAAGTCGACGAATTCCCGGGCCAGTACCACCCGCGCCGCCGCGGTCGAGGTGTTCTGCTGTTGCTGGCGCTGGTTGAGGATCACCGGAACGGCCAGGTCCGCATAGATGCGGGTGAAGGTCCGGGTATCCACGGCCCGCCGTGCCGCGCCGACGATCCAGAAACCCAGCACCACCATGGCGTAGACCAGCGCATGGGCGGTGTCACCGCGCAGGATCGAATCCACGGCGAACCCGGCGAACAGCGGATAGGCCAGCAGCAGGGCATTCTCCAGGGCCACCAGCGACAAGGTGACGAACAGCTTGCCCGGGTATGCGCGAGCGATGGCCTTGAGGGTCTGGCCGGCGGATTGCTGGCCGAGTTTCTGGGTTGGATCCGCGATGGCGGGACGAGTGACGACAGGCATGACTGCACCACAGATGGGATAACGGTTAATATTGAGCGAGTGCTCAATTGTCCTTGAGCGATCGCTCAAAGCGCAAGGGCCGGTCATTCCGGCACCAAGAGGTTCGATTGCCTATGTCCCGTAACGACCGAAAGGACCAGATCATCGGCGCAGCCCTGGAACTGTTTCACAGCAAGGGTTTCGCCGAGGTTTCCACCCGTGACCTGGCCGAGCATGCCGGTCTGTCCCGCAGCCACGTCTATCACTACTTCAGCGATTGGAAGGAGCTGCGCCGCGCAGCATTCGTGCGTTTTGCCAATGAACAGCTGGAGGCGGTGGGTGAACCCTTGCGCGGTGCCGCGCCCATGGATGCCCTGCAGGGATTTCTCCGGGACTGCCTGCCCGATTCCGCCGAAGCCGGATGGGCTCTGTGGCTCGATGCCTGGGATGAAGCCATGCACGACGCCGAGCTGGCGCAGGCCTACCTGAGGATCAACGGCGAGTGGCGCAAGATGCTGGCGACGATCATTGCCGATGGGGTCCGGGCCGGGGCTTTCCGCTGCGCCAGCCCCGAGCGCGCGGCAAGGCAGCTGTTCGCCCAGACCATGGGTTACGCCGATGACCTGCTGTTGCGGGCTAGCCCCGAGTCTGCCCGGGCGGCGTTGCAGGAAGTCATGGAAGTGGCCGGCCTGCTGCTCGGCTTCGAAGGCTGAAGGCGAACAGCGGGTTGTGTCGGAATTGTGCGATTAGCCAGGTTTTGTTGCTTGCTGAAACGATTCTTCAGCGCTATAAAAACTGCACAACTCCAAAAAAGGCTTCTTTCCATGACTTCGCTGAAACTGCTGGTCACCCTCGGTGCGCTGAGCGCCGCGTCCCACGCCGTGGCCTGGGACTACGTATTGCTCGATACCGACAAGGCCCCCGACAACTTGCACCTGAGCAGTGAACAGTTGGGGCTGAAGACCAAGCAGCCGTTTTCCGTAACCGTGCGCACCCTGCACGGCGGGCGCCAGGAAGGGGTGAGCATCATCGAGATCGACAATGGTCTGATGAAACTCTCGGTGGTGCCGACCCGCGGCATGAATGTGTTGCAGGCCTCGGTGGGCAATGTGCGCCTGGGCTGGGATTCGCCGGTCAAGGAGGTGGTCAATCCAGCGTTTATCGAGCTCAACGGCCGTGGCGGCCTGGGCTGGCTGGAAGGCTTCAACGAACTGGTGACCCGCTGTGGCTACGAGTGGGTCGGGCACCCGGGCATGGACAACGGCGAGCTGCTGACCCTGCACGGCCGGGCGGCGAACATCCCTGCCAGCAAGGTCACCCTGCATATCGACGAGGCCCCGCCCCATGCCATTCGCCTGCGTGGCGAGCTCAAGGAGCAGGCGTTCAAGAAGGTCGATTTCGGCATCGCTACCGAGCTGGTCACCGAGCCCGGCAGCAGTAGTTTCACCCTCAACGATCGCCTGACCAACAACGGCGACTACCCGAAGGAGTACCAGGCGCTGTATCACAGCAACTTCGGTCCGCCGCTCCTGGAACAGGGCGCGCAGTTCGCCGCGCCGGTGCAGCAGGTGTCGCCATTCAACGACAAGGCCAGGGCCGATCTCGCGGACTGGCGGACCTATCGCGGGCCAACCCGCGACTATGACGAAACCGTCTACAACGTCGTGCCCTATGCCGATGCCCAGGGCGAGACCCTGGCGGTGCTGCACAACAAGGCCGGCAGCCGCGGCGTGTCACTGGGCTTCAATATCCGGCAGCTGCCGGTGTTTTCGCTGTGGAAGAACACCGATACCCAGGGCCAAGGCTATGTGACCGGGTTGGAGCCGGGCACCAGCTTTTCCTACAACCGACGTTATCAGCGTCCGTTGAGTCTGGTGCCGACCATAGACGCCAAGGAGCAGCGGCAATTCCAGATCCGCTACAGCCTGCTGGCGGACAAGGCCGCTGTGGACAAGGCCCTGGAGCGTGTCGGACAGATTCAGGCTGGGCGGCCGACCGAAGTGCGGTCGACTCCACTGGTGGACCTGAGCCAGCAGTGAGGCGTCAACCGCTACCAGGCCGATAGTGCAGTGCTTCGGCCAGGTGCTCGCGGTTGATGGCATCGGCCGATTGCAGGTCGGCCAGGGTCCGCGCCACCTTGAGCAGGCGGTGGAGCGCGCGCAGTGACAGGCCCAGGCGTTCGCCGGCAGCTTCCAGCCAGCGCTCGTCGGTTGTGGATAACCGGCAATGGCGCGCCAGGCCGGGCAGGTCGAGCAGGGCGTTGGTGCAGCCCTGGCGCCGCAGTTGCAAGTTGCGGGCACGGGCCACCAGGTCGGCGGCGCTGGCACTGTCGTTGCCCGGCTGCGGCGAGGGGTTCAGGGCCGTGGCCTCGCGGGCGACGGTCAGGTGCAGGTCGATGCGATCCAGTAGCGGGCCGGAGAGCTTGTTGCGATAACGCTGGATCTGCTCCGGCGTGCACCGGCAGCGGCCACTGGGTTCGCCCAGGTATCCACAGGGGCAGGGGTTCATCGCCGCCACCAACTGGAAGCGTGCCGGAAACTGCACCCGCTCCCGGGCCCGGGCGATGACGATCTGCCCCGATTCCATGGGCTCGCGCAGGACTTCCAGGACCTTGCGGTCGAACTCCGGTAGCTCGTCGAGAAACAGCACGCCATGGTGGGCCAGGGTGATTTCCCCGGGCTGCGGTTTCGAGCCGCCACCCACCAGGGCCGCGCTCGAAGCCGAGTGATGGGGTTGGCGGAACGGACGCTGTGGCCAATGTTCCAGCGGGGCGGGGCTGCTCACCGACTGGATGGCTGCTACCTCAAGGGCCTCGTGCTCTTGCAGTGGCGGCAGCAGGCCGGGCAGGCGGCTGGCCAACAGGGTCTTGCCGGTACCGGGTGGGCCGCAGAACAGCAGGTTGTGGGCCCCGGCCGCAGCTACCAGCAGGGCCCGCTTGGCGGCCAGTTGGCCCTGTACGTCGCGCAGGTCGGGATAGGGCGCGCGGTCATGGGGCAGGCCCTGGCTGGCGCAGGCCGGGATCGGCGCCTGCCCGTTGAGATGGGCCGCCGCCTCCAGCAAATGGTCGACCGCGATCACGCTCAGACCCGAGGCCAGGCAGGCTTCCTCGGCATTGGCTCGGGGCACCAGCAAGGCATGGCCAGCATCCCGTGCCGCCAGGGCCGCTGGTAGCACGCCGCGCACTGGACGAACGGCCCCGGACAGCGCCAGCTCGCCCAGGCACTCGATATTGCCCAGCGCCGTGGCCGGAAGTTGCTGGCTGGCGGCGAGGATGCCCAGGGCGATCGCCAGGTCGAAGCGTCCACCGTCCTTGGGCAGGTCGGCGGGAGCCAGGTTGAGGGTGATGCGCCGGGCGGGAAAGTCGAAGCCGGCGTTGAGGATCGCGCTGCGGACCCGGTCCTTGCTTTCCTTGACCGCGGTCTCGGGCAGCCCCACCAGGGTCAGGCTCGGCAGGCCGTTGGCCAGGTGCACTTCGACACTGACGACCGGAGCCTGTACGCCCATCTGGGCGCGGCTGTGGATGATGGCCAGGGACATGCGACGTTCTTCCTTGCAGCGGTGGGAACCGCGTCCTGCGGTGTTGCAAGGATAGGCGAGAGGATCAGCGCGAGCGCTGGGCAATGCAGACAGGATGTGTCGCCGGCCTGTCCTTCAGCCGTGCTGAAGGGCAGGTCGACGAAGAGGGGGTCAGCTCATTGATCCTTCGGCTCAAGCCTGGCTTCCAGCTCGGCGACCTTGGCTTCCAGGCTTTCCAGGCGGGCCCGGGTGCGCGCCAGGACTACCATCTGGCTGTCGAATTCTTCCCGGCTGACCAGGTCCAGCTTGCTGAAGCCGCTTTGCAGCAGGGCCTTGAACTGGCTTTCGATTTCGTTGCGCGGCAAGGGCGTTTCGCCGCTGAACAAGCGCGAGGCATGGCCGCTCAGGGCGTCGAGGAGATCTTTGGGGGCGAGCATGGGAATGTCCTGAATAGCTGATGGGCCGCAGTGTATCACGCACGAACCGAGGGCTTGGCGCTGTCCGGCCTGCACGTTTTTTGCGCATCGGGCCGCAACCGCGTGCACCGTTATCGTGCGTATCGGTGGCGGGTTTTCCCGCCCCTGGCCGCGGGCTGCCGGCAACTTCATGAAATCGCTGCTATTTCCCGACCTGGCAAGCTTTCTGCTTAGACCCTGGTGACCCATGCACTGATGCAGTCGCTGTGACGAATGCAGTGCGACCGACGAAGCGGGGAGTGTTTCGTCAGGGCGGCTAGCGTCGGTCCGGTTGAGGAGGGCCGACGATGCGTTACAAAGCCAGGCACTGCGCTTAGACTTGAGTCGGGTTTGTTTTCCTGGGGCAAGTCCACCAATTCGGGAGAGAGTTTCATGAAGCTAGTCACCGCCATCATCAAGCCGTTCAAGTTGGACGACGTGCGCGAGTCGCTGTCCGAAATCGGCGTGCAGGGCATTACCGTCACCGAGGTCAAGGGCTTCGGCCGGCAGAAGGGCCATACCGAGCTGTACCGCGGCGCGGAATACGTGGTCGATTTCCTGCCCAAGGTGAAGATCGATGTCGCCATCGACGACAAGGATCTGGACCGGGTCATCGAGGCCATCACCAAGGCTGCCAACACCGGCAAGATCGGTGACGGCAAGATCTTCGTGGTCAATCTGGAACAGGCTATTCGCATCCGTACCGGCGAAACCGATACCGACGCAATCTAAGCCGCCCCAAACCCAACGCCCCAGGAGAAAACAACATGACTCTGCGTAAATTCGCAGGGCTAGGAGCCCTTTTGCCCCTCGTAATGCCTGGCCTGGCCATGGCGGCAGACGAAGCGGCCGCTCCAGTCCTCAATTCCGGCGACACCGCCTGGATGCTGACCTCCACCGCCCTGGTACTGTTCATGACCATCCCCGGGCTGGCGCTGTTCTACGGCGGCATGGTGCGGTCCAAGAATATTCTTTCGGTGATGATGCAGTGCTTCGCCATCACTGGCCTGGTGACCATCCTCTGGTTCATCTATGGATACAGCATCGCGTTCGACACCGGCGGTATGGAAGCTGGCGTGGTCAATCTCAATTCCTTCGTCGGCGGCCTGTCCAAGGCCTTCCTCGCCGGTATCACCCCGGCCAGCGTAACCGGTCCGGCGGCGCTATTCCCCGAGGCGGTGTTCGTCACCTTCCAGATGACCTTCGCCATCATCACCCCGGCGCTGATCGTCGGTGCCTTCGCCGAGCGGATGAAGTTCTCGGCGATGCTGATCTTCATGGGCATCTGGTTCACCGTGGTCTATGCGCCCATCGCGCACATGGTCTGGAGCGGTCCGGGTTCGCTGATGGGCGACTGGGGCGTGCTGGATTTCGCCGGCGGCACCGTAGTCCATATCAACGCCGGTATCGCCGGCCTGGTCTGCTGCCTGGTGTTGGGCAAGCGCAAGGGTTTCCCGACCACGCCGATGGCCCCGCACAACCTTGGCTATACCCTGATGGGCGCGGCGATGCTGTGGATCGGCTGGTTCGGCTTCAACGCCGGTTCCGCCGCAGCGGCCAATGGCACTGCCGGCATGGCCATGCTGGTGACCCAGATCGCCACCGCGGCGGCAGCCCTGGGCTGGATGTTTGCCGAGTGGCTCACCCACGGTAAACCCAGCGCCCTGGGGATCGCCTCGGGCGTGGTGGCTGGCCTGGTGGCGATCACTCCGGCAGCCGGTACCGTCGGCCCGATGGGGGCCCTGATCATCGGCCTGGCGGCGGGCGTGGTGTGCTTCTTCTGCGCGACCAGCCTCAAGCGCAAGCTGGGGTATGACGACTCCCTGGATGCCTTCGGCGTGCATGGCATTGGCGGCATCCTCGGAGCGATCCTGACCGGAGTCTTCGCTGCCCCGGCCCTGGGTGGCTTCGGCACCGTGACCGACGTCGCCGCGCAGGTCTGGGTCCAGGCCAAGGGTGTGGGCCTGACCGTGATCTACACCGCCGTGGCGACCTTCATCATCCTCAAGATACTGGATGCGATCATCGGCCTGCGGGTGACCGAGGAAGAAGAGGCTGTCGGCCTCGACCTGGCCCAGCACAATGAGCGCGGTTACAACCTGTAAGCACCCTGCTCGAAAAAGCCCGGCTTCGGCCGGGCATTTTTTTGCCTGGTGCTTGTCATTGAGGAAGGCTGAAAGGTTTTTCTGATGAGCCTTGGCAGGTTTGCCAGACGATTTTTCGTAGGGCAAATGCTTACACTAAAGCAGGATTATTCGGCGCTTTGTTTTTTTCCTGAGCGCGCTAGAATGCGCGCCGAAGCGTGGAGATAGGTATGTGGCAACAGACCCTGATTACCCTGCGGGCCAGGCCCCGGGGCTTTCACCTGGTAACGGACGAGTTGCTCGCCGGCTTGCCTGAGTTGAAGGCATATCGAGTCGGGCTGCTGCATTTGTTGCTGCAACATACCTCGGCCTCGTTGAGCGTCAACGAGAATGCCGACCCGGCGGTCCGGCGCGACTTCGAGCGTTTCTTCAATACCCTGGTGCCCCAAGGCATGACCGGGTACGAACACAACGACGAAGGCGCGGACGACCTCCCGGCCCACTTCAAGGCCAGTTTGCTAGGCTGTCAGCTGACTTTGCCGATCTCGGCGGGGCGGCTGGCATTGGGCACCTGGCAAGGTGTTTATCTGGGCGAGCACCGTGATCACGGCGGTGCTCGTAAAGTCCTTGTCACCTTGCAGGGTGATAAGGCATAAGCCGCTGAGTACCAGTGGATGTTGATTTTTTCCGGCAGCCTTCGACAGATGGCCGAGCTGGGCTATAACTAATCTGCTTTTCGCAAGTCATGAGGTAGAACATGAGCGACGATGATCTGGAAAACGACGACCTCGAAGTAGGTGACGAAGACGATACCGAAGAAGGTCTTGAAGCGGCCGCCGAAGATGTGGCGGAAGACGATGGCGGTGATGTTCCCGCTCCGACCGCCAAAGGCAAGTCCAAGGCTGCTGTCTCGGTAGACGAGCTGCCGAGTGTCGAAGCCAAGAACAAGGAGCGCGATGCACTGGCGCGTGCCATGGAAGAGTTCCTGGCCCGTGGCGGCAAAGTGCAGGAAGTCGAGGCCAACGTGGTCGCCGACCCGCCCAAGAAGCCAGATAACAAGTACGGCAGCCGGCCTATCTGAGCCTTGCTACTTGCTTGCTGAAAAAACCCGCCGTCGCTGCGGGTTTTTTCATGCCGATGCAAAAAGCCGGGTGGGCGGCTAGAGGGATTTCCAGCGTCCCAGCAGCGCGGGCAGCTCGGTCAGGCTGCGGATCTCGGCATCGGGTGCGCGCTCGGCTTCCCAGGCCTTGCCGCCCGGGTTGAACCAGATGGCGCGCAAGCCGGCCTGCTGGGCGCCGGCAATGTCGTCGCCCGGATGATCACCGATATGTACCGCGGTGTCGGCACTGGCGCCGCCGCGGTGCAGGGCTTCCTGGAAGAGCCGGGCATCGGGCTTGGCGATGCCGATGTCCTCGGCGCACAGGGCGAACTGGAAATAGTCCGCCAGGCCCAGGCGACGCACGTCGGCGTTGCCGTTGGTGACCACTCCCAGGGCGAAGTGATTGGCCAGGGCCTCCAGGGTCGGTTGCACCTCGGGGAAGATGTCCAGCTGGTGCCGGGCATGCAGGAACACTTCGAAGCCCTCTGCGGCCAGCCGGCTGGCCTCAGCCTGTTCATACCCCGCTTCTTCCAGTGCATGGAACAGCACGCGCCGGCGCAAGGCGCTGATCCGGTGCTTGAGTTCGGGCTCGCGCTCCAGCACTTGCGCGCGAATTGCCCACAGGTGCTCCACCGGCACGCCGCCCAGGTCCGGGGCATGCTCGGCCAGCCACTGGCGCAGCGTGGCCTCGGCGCTGACGATCACCGGGGCGGTGTCCCACAAAGTGTCGTCGAGGTCGAAGGTGATCAACTTGATGGTCATTACTCACCGCCTTTATTGCGTTTGGCCCGTGGATGGGCGCTGTCATAGACCGCGGCCAGGTGCTGGAAGTCCAGGTGGGTATAGATCTGCGTGGTCTTGATGTCCGAATGGCCCAGCAGCTCCTGCACGGCGCGCAAGTCCTGGGAGGACTCCAGCAGGTGGCTGGCGAAGGAGTGGCGCAGCATGTGCGGGTGCAGATTCTGTCCCAGCTCGCGCTCGCCCGCGGCCTTGACCCGCAGCTGGATGGCCCGGGGGCCGAGGCGGCGGCCTTTCTGGCTGACGAACAGGGCACCGTCCGGCGGGTTGCTCAAGGCCCGCAATGGCAGCCACGAGGCCAGGGCCTCGCGGGCTTTGCGGCCCACCGGCAGGACCCGGGTCTTGCTGCCTTTGCCATGGACCTGCACCAGGCCATCGGCCAGGTCCAGTTGTTCGAGATTCAGGCTGGTCAACTCGGAGAGGCGCAGCCCACAGGAATAGAACAGCTCCAGGATGGCCTGGTCGCGGTGAGCCAGGAAGTCGTCTTCCACTGCGCCGTCGAGCAGTTGCAGGGTGCGGTCGGTATCCAGGGTCTTGGGCAGTCGTCGTTCGCCTTTGGGCGGGGACAGGCCATTGGCCGGATCGTGATCGCATAGCCCTTCGCGGTTCAGGTAGTGATACAGCCCGCGTACCGCGGATAGCAACCGGGCCAGGCTGCGGGAGGATTGGCCCTGCTGGTGCAGGCGTACGATCAGGCTGCGCAGGCCCTGGATATCCAGGTCGGCCCAGCTGCGTATCTGCTGCTTCTCGCAGAACCCCAGCACCTTGCCAAGATCACGGCGGTAGGCCTCCAGGGTGTGGGGCGACACCTGGCGCTCACTGCGCAGGTGAGCGCAGTAGGCGTCCAGTTGTCCTTGCATGCTCAGCGGACCGAGCGCAGGGAGTGGGTGAAGCGCGGCAGCACGCGGCCGGTGACTTCGGCGATGTAGTTGAGGAACAGAGTGCCCACCGAACTCTTGTAGTGCTGTGGGTCGCGGCTGGCGATGGCCAGTACGCCGTGCATGCCCTGGTGCGCCAGGGCCACCACTGCAGTGGAGCCGATCTGCTTGCGCTGTTCTTCGCCGAACAGGAAGTCCAGCTCATGCTCGCGCAGGCTGCCGCTGATGCTCTTGCCTTCGGACAACAAGCCGCCGATGGCGCCTTGGGCCTCGGCTGCCGATACCCAGCGGCCCACCGGCATGGGGTTGTCGCTGAACAGGATCAGGCTGACGAAAGGCACCTGGAACTCCTGGCGCAGGCTGTCCTCGACGCTCATTACCACTTCTTCGAGGCTGGTGGCGTCCAGCAGCGCGAGGATCAGGCGCCGGGTCTTGTCGAATAGCCGGTCATTGTCCCGAGCCACGTCCATCAGTTGCGACAGGCGATGGCGCATCTCGATGTTGCGCTCGCGCAGGATCTTCATCTGCCGTTCCACCAGCGAGACGGTATCGCCGCGTTGGTGGGGAATGCGCAAGGCCGCAAGCAGTTCTTCGTGGGCGACGAAGAAGTCCGGATGCGCCTCCAGGTAGGCGGCGACGGCTGCCGCTTCCAGGTTCTGGGTGGGGGATTCGTCGGGCGTTGTGCTGGGAACCTGCGGCTGGTCGGTCATGGATTTCGCTCACTCATAGACGCACCTGTCCTTCGTATACGCGTACTGCCGGGCCGGTCATCAGCACCGGTTGGCCAGGGCCTGCCCACTCGATGGACAGGCGTCCGCCCGGCAGGTCGATCAATAGCGGCGAATCCATCCACCCCTGGCTGATCGCGGCCACTGCGGCTGCACAGGCGCCGGTTCCGCAGGCCTGGGTTTCCCCGGCGCCGCGTTCCCACACCCGCAATTGCGCGCGCTGACGGTCCAGGACCTGGAGAAAACCGACATTGACCCGGGCCGGGAAGCGCGGGTGGTGCTCGATCTTCGGGCCCAGCTCGTGGACCGGTGCGCTGTTGATGTCATCGACCCGCAGCACGGCATGGGGGTTGCCCATGGACACTGCGGCCAGCTCGACCTGGCGTCCGTCGACCTCCAGGGTATAGCTGGTGGCCTGGGCTGGTGCCTGGAACGGGATATCGGCCGGCACCAGGCGTGGTGGACCCATGTCGACGCTGATCTGGCCGTCGTTGCGCACATCGAGCTCGATCACACCGCTCTTGGTCTCCACGCGGATCCGACGCTTGGTGGTCAGGCGCTTGTCCAGTACGAACCGTGCGAAGCAGCGCGCACCGTTGCCGCATTGTTCCACCTCCGAACCATCGGAGTTGAAGATCCGATAGCGGAAATCCACGTCCGGGTTGGTCGGGGCCTCGACGATCAACAACTGGTCGAAACCGATCCCGGTATTGCGATCCCCCCATTGCTTGGCGTGCTTGGGTTGAATATGCGCGTGCTGGCTGACCAGGTCGAGAACCATGAAGTCATTGCCCAGGCCGTGCATCTTGGTAAAACGCAGCAGCATGGTCTTACTCCGGCAGCAGGCTTTCGCCAGCGAATAACTCGGCCACCGTTTCGCGGCGACGCACTTGCACAGCCTGGTCGCCATCGACCAGCACTTCGGCGGCACGGCCGCGGGTGTTGTAGTTAGAGCTCATGACGAAACCATAGGCGCCGGCGGAATGCACGGCCAGCAGGTCACCTTCGGCCAGGGCCAGCGAACGTTCCTTGGCGAGGAAGTCGCCGGTTTCGCAGATCGGGCCGACGATGTCGTAGGTACGGGGTTCGGCATCCCGGGGCCGGACGGCGCTGACATCCATCCAGGCCTGGTACAGCGCCGGGCGGATCAGGTCGTTCATGGCGCCGTCGACGATGGCGAAGTCCTTGTGTTCGGTGTGCTTGAGGTATTCCACGCGGGTCAGCAGCACGCCGGCGTTGGCGACGATGAAGCGGCCCGGCTCGAACACCAGGGCCAGGTCGCGACCGGCCAGGCGCTCGCGTACCGCCTTGACGTAGTCGGCGGCCAACGGCGGCTCCTCGTCGCGGTAACGCACGCCCAGGCCGCCACCGAGGTCGATGTGGCGCAGGTAGATGCCGCATTCGGCGAGGCGATCCACCAGGTCCAGCAGGCGGTCCAGGGCGTCGATGAAGGGCGCCAGGGTGGTCAGTTGCGAACCGATGTGGCAGTCGACCCCGATGATCTCCAGGTTGGGCAGCTGTGCCGCGCGGATGTACACATCCTCGGCGGCGGCGATGGCGATGCCGAACTTGTTTTCCTTGAGTCCGGTGGAAATGTACGGATGAGTACCTGCATCGACGTCGGGGTTGACCCGCAGCGACACCGGGGCGCGCACGCCCAGCTCGGCGGCCACCTGTTGCAGGCGCTCCAGCTCCTCGGCGGATTCGACGTTGAAGCAATGGACGCCCACTTCCAGGGCCCGGCGCATGTCGTCACGGGTCTTGCCGACGCCGGAGAAGACGACCTTGTCGGCCTGGCCACCGGCAGCCAGCACCCGTTCCAGCTCACCGCCGGAGACGATGTCGAAGCCGGCGCCCAGGCGCGCCAGGACATTGAGCACACCCAGGTTGGAGTTGGCTTTCACCGCGAAGCAGACCAGGTGCGGCATGCCGGCAAGAGCGTCGGCATAGGCCTGGTACTGGGCCTCGATATGCGCCCGGGAATAGACGTAGGTGGGCGTACCGAAACGCTCGGCGATGGCGGACAGGGCTACGCCTTCCGCGAGCAGCTCGCCGTCGCGGTAGTTGAAAGCGTCCATGGCGGGCCCTTAGTAGGTATCGTAGGTGTCGTGCTTGTGCGCCTTGGACTGCTCTTCAGGGGATTTGCTGTCGTCAGGCAGGTAAAGCGGGCCTTTCTGGCCGCAGGCGGTTACAAGGCAGGCAACCGCGACGAGCGCAGCAAGGGCGGAGATCAGGCGCTTCATGGCGAAATCCTTGAGAATGCGTAAATTGCGCCCGAGTATACCGGCCACCCGGCAGCTTGCCTATGCAAGGCAAATCCCGCCTGGAGAGCCTTCGTCAATGGCTGCGGGGCTTGCCGGCGGATTGCTTGTCCCGGGTGGCCGCCGGTTCTGTATCCTTTGCATTCACCGGGTGGCGCCCGTATCTTGCGGTGCTTGAGCGTGACTAGACACTTTTCGAGGTTCCCGCAATGAGTTTGACCGAAGCCCGTTTCCACGACCTGGTGGACGCCACCCAGCAGGCGCTGGAGGATATTTTCGACGAGAGCGACCTGGACATCGACCTGGAAAGCTCGGCCGGCGTGCTCACCGTCAAGTTCGACAACGGCAGCCAGGTGATCTTCAGTCGCCAGGAGCCCTTGCGCCAGCTGTGGCTGGCCGCGCGCTCCGGTGGTTTCCACTTCGACTACGACGACGAAAGCGAGCGCTGGGTGTGCGACAAGAGTGCCGAGCAGTTGGGCGAGATGCTTGAGCGCATCGTCTTCGAGCAGGCCGACATCAAGCTCGAGTTCGACGGGCTCTGAGTGGTGAGCCAGAGTCCCGCGGTTCGTCCGCCCAAGCCGCTCTACAGCAACGTCAGTCCTGCCGTGGGTTCGCCGTGCATCAGCCTGTGCCGTCTCGATGAAGAAAAGGTCTGCCGCGGCTGTTTCCGGCATGTGGAGGACATCCGCGAATGGCGCTCGGCCGACGACGAGCGTCGCCGGGTGATCTGCGCCCAGGCGCTGCAGCGCAAACAGGCCGCGGCATCGAGGGACCTGTAGCGCCTATCCGCACAGTTTGTTTATTGCCAATGCTGTGATAGTGTCCGACTTCGCCTCGCTACCTCGAGGCCGGTGAGAACCCCGTCTTATTTGGCGGGGTTTTGCTTTTTTGTGCAGAAAAAACAGGAGTCAGCCAGGATCATGAGTACTGCACCATCCATCATCCTTACCCGCCTTGACGTGCAGCGTCTGGAGCGCCTGATCGATAGTCTGGACGACTCGCTGCCAGGCGTCATTGCCCTGCAAGCCGAGCTGGATCGCGCCGAAACGCTGGTGGGGCACGATGAGGTTCCGGCCGGTGTCGTCACCATGAACTCGCGGGTGCACTGCCGTGAAGAAAGCAGTGGCAAGGACTATCACCTGACCCTGGTCTATCCACAGGATGCCAATGCCGACGAAGGCAAGATCTCTATCCTGGCGCCGGTGGGCAGCGCGCTGCTGGGCTTGCAGGTCGGTCAATACATCGACTGGCCGGCCCCGGGCGGCAAGACCCTGAAACTGACCTTGCTGGAAGTCGAATACCAGCCGGAAGCCGCAGGCGACTTCCACCTCTGATACCTGCCTAGACCTGCTCCAGCGCCTCGTTCAGGGCCCGCTCCAGGCTGGCCTTGTAACGCAGGTAGAGAATGCTCGAGCTTTGCCCATCACCGAGCAGGCCGGACAGGTCCAGGTCGGTGATGTAGCAGCGGTAGCGCTCCGGTTCGCGACGTTGCTCGACGATTTCCCGGACCACCGCACTGAACAACTGGTCGCCATATTCCAGTTCGGAAAACTCCCGTTGATTGCAGTACAGCGAGACTTGCACCTGTCCCGGTGCGGCCTTGCCGATGATCGCCTGTACGTCGTAGAACCCCTTGTCGATCGGGGTCAGCGGGGCGGGTCGAGACTCCACCCGGCGCGCCCGGCCAGTGCCTGACGGCAGTATCTGGAAATAGCGTGTATCCAGAGGTTTCTCGCCGGGGCTGTTGACCATGGGCAACAGGGCCTCGCGGCGGTAGAGGATCGACTGCAAGAAGCGCTGCAGTGGGACCAGCAAGCTCTGTTCATCGTGGTAGGGCAGGGTCTGCTGCCACAGGGCGTTGTGCTCATCCAGGACATACAGCTCGGCCTGGCCCTCGACGATCCGGTAGAACACCTGGATGCAGTCCGGCTGGCCCATGGGCAGGACCAGCGCCAGGTCGTGTTCCTCCAGGGCCATGGGGTCCAGGTGCAGCGGGCTGTAGCGGGTTTGCTCCTGCCCCAGGTACTCCAGCAGTGCCGCGGGGCTGGCCATGGCCCGATGCCGGACTTGCCCAGGCAGCAGTTCGAGGACGTGGTAGTGCTGCTGCACCTGGATCAGGTAGCGGTAGTTGAGCTGGCTGAGCAGCAGGTCCTGCGCGGTCTCGAACAACTCCTCCACCCGGCGGGCGATGAACTGTGCGCGGTTGTGGCAGAAGCAGCGGACCCGCAGCCGTGGCTGGGGGCCCGACGGCAGGTTGTTGAGGTAGTCGCGCAGGCACTCGAGCAGCGCATGTTCGCCATCGTGGCGGCCCACCATGACCTCGTTCCAGCTGTTGAGGGTGACCTGGTCCAGGGTCAGCACCAGGTTCTCGCGCACCCCGGCATAGCTCAGTGAGTCGGTGCGCTCGGTGGTCATGTGGATGTTCAGCTCGCGATGGTGCTTGAGCGGGTCCACCGCGACGTTCACCAGCACCAGCACCTCGCTGGGGACGCTGGCATGCAGCAACTGGTCCTCGCTGACCGTGTTCAGCGGCAGGGCCACGGTCTGTTGCAGGCTGCCCAGCAGGTTGAACAGTTCGAACTCGCTGAGGTCGCTGCTGCCGGGATGCAGGGCCAGGCGGGTGCTGCTGTCGATGACGCCGTTGCGATGGCACCAGGTGAGCAACTCCACCAGCTCGCGACTGCGCTTGATCGGCGCGAAGTGTTCCCACTCCAGGGCCGTCAGGTTGCCGTTGTACAGGCCCCAGTGGGTCTGTCCGGGCTCCTTGCGATTCGGCGACTGCACCAGGGTCAGGGTGTCTTCGGCCAGGTCCGGGGCGATGCCCGGGTTGATGAATTCGATTTTCCCGGCCTTGCGTTCGAAGGCCGCGTACAGGCGCCGTCCCAGCACGTTCAGGTCACGCTTGTTGATCAGGCTGGCGGCCTGTTCGGTGCGGGCGAACTGGGTCAGGAAGCGATAGCTGTAGTTCAGTTCGTTGACCAGCGAGCGCCGCTCGGCGCCGACCTGGCGCACCTTCCACTGGCTGCGGCTGTCGAGCAGGGCCAGCTGGCGCTGATCCCACCCCCATTCCTCGGCCAGGCGCTCCAGCAGCGCCCGCTGCCAGTTCGGGCTGCGGGCGCCGTTGCCGGTCGTCAGCTTGCGGTTGACCTTGAGATACAGGCTGCGACGTACCAGTTCCAGGCGCTCGGGTTCGCCGCGGGCCTTGAGGTATTCCTCGATACGCCGGTAGACCACGATGTAGGGGTCCAGCTCGTCCAGGTCCAGGCGGTTGGCGAACACCGCCTGCTTGAAGCGCAGGCTCAGGCACTGGACCCGTGGGTGCTCGCTGGCGTAGACCTCGATCAGCAGCAGCTTGAGCACCGACTTGTAGGGCGACTCGATGCCCTTGAACAACTGCCAGAGCCCCGCGCCGATGAACTCCCCCGGAGGAATGCGCGCCATGTGCCCCAGGTCGAGGTTTTCCTCGGCGGACACGAAGCGCTTGGACAACAGCGTATGGATGTACTGCTCGTAGCGCGGCTCCTCGTACACCGGCACCAGCCACCAGAGCGGCGTACGTCCGGCGAGCCAGATGGCGGTGCGATAGAACTCGTCCAGCAGCAGGTAGTGCTGCGTGGTGCCGCAGTCGTCCGAGCTCAGTCGGGTATCGCGTTCGCCGCGCACGAAGCGGCTTGGGTCGATGAGGAAGAAATGCGCTTCGGCGCCCTGGCCTTCGGCCCAGGCCTCCAGCAGTTGGCACTTCTTCTGCAGTTCGGCCAGTTCGTTCTCGTCCAGGTCCGGGGCATGGCAGACCCAGACGTCCATGTCGCTCTGGTCGGCCTGGGCCAGGGTGCCCAGGCTGCCCATCAGGAACAGTCCATGGATCGGTCGCGGCGGGTTGCCGTGGCGGGCCTTGTAGGAAAAGGAGCGAGTCAGGCGCTGGGCTTCGGCCAGTACCTGGGGGGCGGGTTCGTAGTTGGACAAGCCCGCCGGCGTCGCCCCGGAGACGTAGCCGGGCAGCAGCGGGTGATTGACGTGGAAGAACAGCGGCAGCAGGTTGAGGACCAGTTGCTGGCGCGCCGACAGCCCCTCCATCGCCCGGGCCATGCGTCCTTCGTTGAGGGTCAGAAAGCGCGCGCGAAGTTGACTGAGAACCTTGCGGTCGATTCCTTCATCCAGGTCGGGACGGATTTCATGGGTATGGGGCATTTCAAGCGGAGCTCGAACGTGGCGAGGTTCAGGGTCGGGGCAGTTTACCGGCAGACGGGTTGAGCCTTAAGCCGATTTTATTTTTTGACGCCGGATTTCTAACGCATTGGCGCGAGACGGCCTACGGAATCCCGACAGACGGGAGTCCCGCAGGCCCGGGAAGACTTCAGGCGGTTTCAGCGACGGTGAGGATGGTCAGCAGGCCCTGGGCATGCTCGGCGGCGTCGCGGCCAAGGCTGGTGAGGTAGCCGCCATCGGGTTGGGTGATCAGCTCCTTGGTGTACAGGCGCTGGGCGGCAGCGATGGCGGAAGGGGCGGCGGTCTGATGGATCTTCAGGCCTTCCTGGGAGCTGTCCAGGTTGAACAGTGCGAGGATTTCCAGTTCGGCAACCAACTCAGGGGTATACGACATAAGGACTCCAGACTTTCTAGGAATGAAAGGTCAGCGTTCTTAAGGTGACCGCACGGCGGCGGTGTGTCCAGCGTTCGCTGAGTTCTTTTGCGGCCCGGGACAGCGGTGTTTGGCCGCAGGGTGGTTGCAGTGTAGCCAGCGGCTGGAGGGTGGGTGGGGCACCGCATGAGGTGGCGCCCCGGCAAGCGAGGGTCACTGCTTCTCGGGAGGCAGCTGCGGTAGGGCCCGCAGGGCGGTTTCGTACCACTGGGTGTCGAAGGGGCGGTCTTCTTCGAGGATCGCATCGATCTCGATCGCCAGGACATGGGCCATCAGGTTGAGGATTTCTTCGCGCTCGTAGCCCACCAGGGTCAGCTTGTTGAACGTGGCCTTGGCCGCTGGCGGGTTGTCGCTGGCGATCTGGTTCTCGATCGCCTCGATCAGGGTGTTTTCGGCGAACTCTTCTTCGTCGTTGTCGATATCGGTTGGCTCGCTCATGGCAGGCTCCTCAAGGAAAGGCGCCAGTCTACCCGGATTCCGGGGCCGGGTGCTTGGCGGCCGGAGGGTTAAGCTTCTATAAAACAGCCGACCCCGCGCGGCCTGGAGGCAATGGAATGTTCAAGCTTTATGGGTTCGCCATCAGCAACTACTACAACATGGTCAAGTTGGCGCTGCTGGAAAAGGGCCTGCCCTTCGAAGAGGTGCTGTTCTACGCCGGACAGAGTCCCGAGGCCCTGGCCATCAGCCCCCGGGGCAAGGTGCCGGTGCTGGAGGTGGAGCAGGGTTTCATCAGCGAGACCAGCGTGATCCTCGATTACCTGGAGCAGGTCCGGCCCGAACCCGCGCTGGTGCCGAAGGAGCCTTTCGAGCGGGCCAGGGTGCTTTCGCTGGCCCGGGAAATCGAGTTGTACATCGAGTTGCCGGCGCGTGCCTGTTTTCCCGAAGCGTTCTTTGGCGTGGGCGTGCCCGAGGCGATCAAGGAGAAGGCCGGGATCGAACTGCTGCAGGGTTTCGCCGCGCTACAGCGCCATGCCCGGTTCGATCCGTATGTGGCGGGCAGCGACTTGAGCATCGCCGATCTGTATTTCCAGTACAGCGTGAGCCTTGCCCTGGTGGTTGGGGACAAGGTGTTCGGGATCGATTTCCTGGCCCGGATGCCCGAGGCCAGGGCGCTGTTGCAGCGCCTGGAGCAACGCCCCCATGCCCGGCGCATCGCCGCCGACAAGGCGGCGCTGATGGCCGCGCGAAGAAGCTGAAGGCGTGCCGCCCGGGCGCTGGCCAGGGCGGCACGGGGGGCTTAGCGGCTGCCCAGCAGGGCCTGGCCGCGAGCCACGGCGGCACGCACCTGGGCCGGTGCGGTACCGCCGATGTGGTTGCGGGCGTTGACCGAGCCTTCCAGGGTCAGCACGGCGAACACGTCCTGGTCGATCTGGTCGCTGAACTGGCGCAGTTCCTCCAGGCTCATCTCGGCCAGGTCCTTGCCGGTGTCTACCCCGTACTTCACCGCATGGCCGACGATTTCGTGGCAGTCACGGAACGGCAGCCCGCGGCGTACCAGGTAGTCGGCGAGGTCGGTGGCGGTGGAGAAGCCGCGCAGCGCCGCTTCGCGCATGATGGCGTGCCTGGGCTTGATGGCCGGGATCATGTCGGCGAAGGCCCGCAGCGAATCGCGCAGGGTGTCGGCGGCGTCGAACAGCGGTTCCTTGTCTTCCTGGTTGTCCTTGTTGTAGGCCAGTGGCTGGCCCTTCATCAGGGTCAGCAGGCCCATCAGCGCGCCGAACACCCGCCCGCTCTTGCCACGCACCAGCTCCGGCACGTCGGGGTTCTTCTTCTGCGGCATGATCGAGCTGCCGGTGCAGAAGCGATCGGGCAGGTCGATGAACTGGAACTGGGCGCTGGTCCACAGCACCAGCTCTTCGGAGAAGCGTGACAGGTGCATCATCGCCACGCTGGCGGCGGCGCAGAATTCGATGGCGAAGTCACGGTCCGACACGCTGTCCAGGGAGTTGCCGCCCACGGCCTCGAAGCCCAGCAACTGGCAGGTCAGCTCGCGGTCGATCGGGTAGGTGGTGCCAGCCAGTGCGGCGCTGCCCAGGGGCATGCGGTTGGTACGCTTGCGGCAGTCCACCAGGCGCTCGTAGTCGCGGCTGAGCATTTCGAACCAGGCCAGCATGTGGTGGCCGAAGGTCACGGGCTGGGCGGTCTGCAGGTGGGTGAAGCCCGGCATGATGCTGTCGGCTTCACGCTCGGCCAGCTCCAGCAGGCCTTTTTGCAGGCGGGTGATCTCGCCCAGGATCAGGTCGATCTCGTCGCGCAGCCACAGGCGGATATCGGTGGCCACCTGGTCGTTGCGGCTACGGCCGGTGTGCAGTTTCTTGCCGGTGATGCCGATGCGGTCGGTCAGGCGCGCCTCGATGTTCATGTGCACGTCTTCCAGGTCCACGCGCCAGTCGAAGCTGCCGGCTTCGATCTCGCCCTGGATGGTCTTCAGCCCGTCGATGATGCTGTCGCGCTCGGCGTCGGTGAGTACACCGACCTTGGCCAGCATCGTGGCGTGCGCGATGGAGCCCATGATGTCGTGGCGATACAGGCGCTGGTCGAAATTGACAGAGGCGGTGAAGCGGGCGACGAAGGCGTCGACGGGTTCACTGAAGCGGCCGCCCCAGGACTGATTGGTCTTGTCAGTGCTCATGAATTCGCTCGTGATCTGCTGAAGGAAGATGGCGTGAAAAAACAGGCGTCGATGATAGCAGGGTTGCCCGGGCTGTCGCTGGCACTGGTCGGCAGCTTTTGGCCCGCGACTGCGAGAGTGCGTGGTGCTGGTCCTGGCGGCGCGGAGACTGGAACCGGCGCGCCTGGGCGAGGTCGGTTGCCTGAGTGCCGAAGATGATATCGATCAAACGATATTTATCGATTGAGCAATATCGTCTTGGCAACCGTCTACAGTTGGACAAGAGGCACGGCGCAATCGTGTGGCAACCCTGGGGGCGCCGCGATGGGCTGGCCATCGATTTCATACCGCGCAGGGCCATGCAACCCGTCCAGGAAACCAGGCGGGCGTGGCCAGGTTGGACGCCAGCCATAAACGAGGGAGGCTTAGTGTTGAGTTCCAGCATTCCCTGCGACCTTGTCGCGCATCCAGCGGCCCGACGCGGCACCGGGCAGGTACGGGTAAATATTGGTGCCCGACTTGCGGCACTTTTTGACCTTCGCACTAGTCTTAGCGTGGATCGCCGTGACGGACGTCACTCCACCTGTCTACGCTATCCTTGTGCGAGACTCACGCAGGAATCCAGCGCAATATGAATGTCCTGATCGTTGATGACGAACCCCAAGCCCGCGAGCGCCTGAGCCGTATGGTCGGCGAACTCGAGGGGTACAGTGTCCTGGAGCCCAGCGCCACCAATGGCGAAGAGGCATTGAGCCTGATCGACAGCCTGAAGCCGGATATCGTCCTGCTCGATGTGCGCATGCCAGGCCTGGATGGCCTGCAGGTCGCCGGCAAGCTGTGCGAGCGCGAAACGCCTCCGGCGCTGGTGTTCTGCACGGCTGCGGATGAATTCGCCCTCGAGGCGTTCAATGACAGCAGCGTGGTCCACCTGGTCAAGCCGGTACGCTCCGAGCTGTTGCTGGAAGCGTTGAAGAAGGCCGAGAAACCCACCCGCGTGCAGCTGGCTGCCCTGACCCGGCCTGCGGCGGAAACCGGCAGTGGCCCGCGAAGCCATATCAGTGCGCGTACCCGCAAGGGCATCGAGCTGATTCCCCTGGGCCAGGTGGTGTATTTCATTGCCGACCACAAGTACGTGACCCTGCGCCACGAGAGCGGCGAAGTGTTGCTGGATGAACCGCTCAAGGCCCTGGAAGACGAATTCGGCGAGCGCTTCGTGCGTATCCACCGCAATGCCCTGGTGGCCCGCGAGCGTATCGAGCGCTTGCAACGAACGCCCCTGGGGCACTTCCAGCTGTACCTCAAGGGGCTCAATGGTGACGCGCTGATCGTCAGTCGGCGCCATGTGGCTGGCGTGCGCAAGATGATGCAGCAGCTCTAGGGCGCGGGACGAGGCCTGCCAGCGAGGAAGCTTGGCAGCGGGAGGGCACCGGGTACCTGATACAAGTCAAAGCTGCTTTGGCTGAGCTGTTATCATCTGCCGTATTTATTCAGTACGGATTGATCCATGTCCTCTCGCGAAATCCGCATCGCTACCCGCAAAAGTGCCTTGGCCTTGTGGCAGGCCGAATACGTCAAAGCCCGTCTGCAGGAGGCCCATCCAGGTCTTGTCGTGACCCTGGTGCCCATGGTCAGCCGTGGCGACAAGCTGCTGGACTCGCCGCTGTCGAAAATCGGCGGCAAGGGCCTGTTCGTCAAGGAGCTGGAGACCGCCCTGCTGGAGAACCAGGCCGATATTGCCGTGCACTCGATGAAAGACGTGCCCATGGACTTTCCCGAAGGCCTGGGCCTGTTCTGCATCTGCGAACGTGAAGACCCGCGCGATGCCTTCGTCTCCAATACCTACGCCAGCCTCGAGCGACTGCCGGCCGGCAGTGTGGTCGGCACCTCCAGCCTGCGCCGCCAGGCCCAGTTGCTGGCCCGTCGGCCTGACCTGCAGATCCGCTTCCTGCGGGGCAACGTCAATACCCGCCTGGCCAAGCTGGATGCCGGCGAGTACGACGCGATCATCCTGGCCGCTGCGGGCCTGATCCGCCTGGGCTTCGAAGACCGCATCCGTTCCTCCATCAGCGTCGAAGACAGCCTGCCCGCCGGTGGCCAGGGCGCGGTCGGCATCGAGTGTCGTAGCGCCGACAACGAAATCCATGCGCTGCTGGCGCCCCTGCACCATGCCGACACCGCCAGCCGGGTGACCGCCGAGCGTGCGTTGAACAAGCACTTGAATGGCGGCTGCCAGGTGCCGATCGCCTGCTACGCCGTGCTCGAAGGCGACCAGCTCTGGCTGCGTGGCCTGGTGGGCGAGCCCAGTGGTGGCGTGTTGCTCAGCGCCGAGGCCCGGGCTCCGCGAGCCAGTGCGGCCCAGTTGGGCGTGCAAGTGGCTGACGAACTGCTGGCCCAGGGCGCCGGCGATATCCTGCGCGCGGTCTATGGCGAGGCGGGGCAGGAGTGACCGGTTGGCGCCTGCTACTGACCCGGGCAGCCGAGGATTGCGCTGCACTGGCGGCGACCTTGGCCGAGGCCGGAGTGGCCAGCGCCAGCCTGCCGTTGCTGGCGATCCAGCCCCTGCCCGTGACCCAGGCACGGCGGTCGATCCTGCTCGAGCTGGATCGTTATTGTGCGGTGATCGTGGTCAGCAAGCCGGCGGCCAAGCTTGGTCTTGAACTGCTGCGTCAGTATTGGCCGCAGCCTCCGGCCCAGAGCTGGTTCTGCGTGGGTGCCGGCACCGGCCAGATTCTCGCGGATGCCGGGCTGCCGGTGTTCTATCCCCAGGCCGGCGACGACAGCGAAGCCTTGCTTGACCTTCCCCAGTTGCGCGAGGCTATCGGCCAGCCAGAACCCCGGGTGTTGATCGTGCGGGGCGAGGGTGGTCGCGAACTGCTCTCCGAGCGCTTGCGCAGCCAAGGTGCTAGTGTCGATTATCTGGAGCTCTACCGCCGTTGCCTGCCGCACTATGCCGAGGATGTGCTGCGGCGGCGGATCCAGGGGGAACGCTTGAACGGGCTGGTGGTCAGCAGTGGACAGGGTTTCAGTCACCTGCAGCAGTTGGCCGGCCAGGCCTGGCCGCAGTTGGCGAAGATGCCGTTGTTTGTTCCAAGCCCTCGGGTCGCCGACATGGCGCGCGCCGCCGGGGCGGAAATAGTTGTGGATTGCCGCGGCGCCAGTGCCGCGGCTTTGCTAACGGCGTTACGGGAGCATCCCGTGCCCGTTCTCTAAACGCAAAGGATGGATACGTGAGCGAAACAGCCTTGCCTAAAGATGAACTCCAGCCGGTGCCCGAGACGCCGGCGCAACCCACGACCCCAACCGTCGAGCGTCGTGGCAACGGGTTGGCGATACTGGCCCTGCTGCTGGGGGCAGCAGGGGTCGCTGTCGGTGGCTGGGGAGTCTGGCAGGTGCGCAACCTGCAGACCAGCAACCAACAACAGTTGAGCCAATTGCAGGCACTGGGCGACCAGGCCCAGAGCTTCAAGCTCAGTGAGCAGCGCTTGAGCTCACGACTGGAACAACTGCCCGCGGCCGATGAGCTGGAAGACCGCCGCCGCCTGGTAGCGCAGTTGCAAGGCGACCAGCAGCGCCTGAGCCAGCGCCTGGAGACAGTGCTCGGCGCCAGCCGCAAGGACTGGCGCCTGGCCGAGGCCGAGCACCTGTTGCGCCTGGCCAGCCTGCGCTTGTCGGCCCTGCAGGACATCAGCAGTGCCCAGGCCCTGGTCCAGGGTGCCGACGATATCCTGCGCGAGCAGAACGACCCGGGCGCCTTCGCTGCCCGCGAGCAACTGGCCAAGAGCCTGGCGGCCTTGCGCAGCACCGAGCAGCCGGACCGTACGGGCCTGTTCCTGCAATTGGGTGCCCTGCGTGACCAGGTCCTGGAACTCAGCGCCGTGGCGCCGGAATACAAGGACCGGGGCGATTCGCTACTGGGCCTCACCGCCGACGGCGACGGCGCCAGCCGTTGGGCGCAGTGGTGGGATCAGGTTTCCCGCTACTTCCGCATCGATTTCAATGCCGACAAGAACATCCGTCCGCTGCTGGCCGGCCAGGGCCTGACCCAGGTACGCCTGGCCCTCAGCCTGGCGCTGGAGCAGGCGCAATGGGCGGCGCTCAACGGCCAGGCAGCGGTCTATACCCAGGCCCTGACCGAAGCTCGTGACGTGCTGACCGGCCACTTCAACCAGGACAATCCGCAGAGCAAGCTCATGCTCGAGCGCCTGGCCGAACTGAGCAAGCAGCCGGTGACCGTGGTCACCCCGGACCTGGCCAAGACCCTGAGCACGGTCCAGGCCTATCTGGAGCGGCGTAGCCTCAGCGTCGAAGAATCGGTCAAGCCCCTGGCCAAGCCTGCGGCGAATACCGCCCGGGAGACCAGTCCATGAAGCGCGCCTATGTGATCGTCCTGCTGCTGATCGCCGCCATCGGCCTGCTGGGATTGGCCATCGCCGAACACCCAGGCTACGTGCTGATCGCCTACAGCAACTTCCGCTATGAATCGAGCCTGTGGGCGACCCTGGCCTTGGTAGCGTTGGTGTGGCTGGTGATCTGGGGCATCAAGCTGCTGGTGGAGCTGGTGATGGTTTCCGGCGGCGTGGTCAATCCATGGTCGCGCCGCAATCGCAGCCGCCGGGTGCAGATCGCCATCGAGCAAGGCCAGATGGACCTTGCCGAAGGACGCTGGGCCAGCGCCCAGAAGCACCTGCACCGTGCCGCGGAGGCCGAGCGCCAACCGCTGTTGTATTACCTCGGCGCGGCCCGGGCGGCCAACGAACAGGGCCACTACGAAGAGTGCGATAGCCTGCTGGAGCGGGCGCTCACCCGTCAGCCCCAGGCTGAATTGGCCGTCGCTCTGAGCCACGCCCAATTGCAGACCGACCGTGGCGACACCGAAGGTGCGCTGACCACCCTGCAAGCCATGCATGAGCGCCATCCCCATAGCGTCCAGGTCTTGCGTCAACTGCAACGCCTGCATCAACAGCGTGGCGACTGGCCAGCGCTGATCCGCCTGTTGCCGGAGTTGCGCAAAGGCAAGGCCTTGCCGGCCAGCGAGTTGCAGGAGCTGGAGCGCCGCGCCTGGGGTGAGAACCTGGGACTGGCCGCGCGCCGCGAAGAAGACCAGGCCACGTCGTTGCAGTCGCTCAACCGCTCCTGGCAGCAATTGACCGCCGCCCAACGCCAAGAGCCGCAGTTGGTGCTGGCCTATGCCGAGCAGTTGCGTCTACTGGGTGCCGGGGCCGAAGCCGAGGAGACGCTGCGCACGGCGATCAAGCGCAAGTACGAAAGCCACCTTGCCCGGCTATATGGCCTGGTGCGTGGCAGCGACCCTGCACGTCAGCTGCAAACGGCCGAGCACTTGCTCAAGGAACATGCGGATGATCCTGGGTTGCTGCTGACCCTGGGCCGCCTGAGCTTGCAGAACAGTCTCTGGGGCAAGGCCCGCGACTACCTGGAGAGCAGCCTGCGCCTGGAGCGCAATCCCGAAGCCTGCGCCGAACTGGCCCGCCTGCTGGCTCAGTTGGGAGATACCGAGCGCAGCAACCAGCTGTTCCAGGAGGGCCTGGGATTACTGGACGAGCGCCTGTTGGCCGCTCCCTTGCCGGTTCCGGCACGGGCCTGATGCGCCCTGGACCGGTTGCCCGTCGCGGGCAACCGGCCTTTCTTAATACCCCGCTTGGCCAGCCACGGCCGATCGGTCTTCGAGCGGCCATGGCTTGGCGCTCCTTGAAAGGAGCGAGCGCTTTCTCTACCGTGGCTGCCTGTTTCTTCCGTTGCGGATATCCCATGTCGCTGGCCGGCTCTCGCTCGCTGTTCTCCCTAGTGTTCCTGGTGGGGGCCTTTGCCTCGTGGGCGGCCTTCAACCTGCAAGCCGGGGGTGGCCTGGAATCGTGCCCGCTGTGGGGCGTGCAGCGTGGGCTGATGCTGCTGCTCGCCGGCGCCAACTTGCTGGCTGCGTTGCAGGGTCCCATGCGCTGGGGGCGCCCCTTGTACTGGGGGCTGAACCTGCTGCTGGGGGTATTGGGGGTGATCACCGCAGGGCGCCATGTACTGCTGCAGAACATTCCTTCCGAGCAATTGCTGGCGTGCCTGCCGGACATGCCATTCATGCTGCGCCACCTATCTTGGTGGCAAGCGTTGCAATTGGTCTTCATGGGGACGGCGGACTGCGCGGAGGTATCCTGGACCCTGCTCGACATGAGCCTGCCGGAGTGGAGCCTGCTGTTTTTCCTGCTGCTCCTGGCCTTGAGCGGTTATCGCCTGCAGCGCTCGCTACGGGCTGCGCGCCAGGCTGGGGCATTGCCCTGAGTCAGTGTTTGGCGGGGCACAACGGATTAAACGCTTGTATGAACTTTATCTCCTGCGTACCTTGAAGCTGTTGTCGAGCGGGCATAATCTGGCCCGCACCTGTCACTCTAATTCGCTTGCTCGATGCTGTTGCGCCTGACCTGATCCAGGGTCTCCATGGGGGACGGCGGTCAATGACATGACCCTTGAGGGAAGAGAGATCACCATGCTCGAAAGTTGTCAGAATGCTCAGGAACGCTGGGGTGGAGTTCACCTGTTGATCGACCGCTGGTTGCAGGCGCGTCATGAACTGGTTCGAGCCTATGATGTGCTGGGCGCCGAACCCGAGGCGCTGAGCAAGAGCAAGAAACCCCTGCAAGAGTTCTGTGGAATCCTGGTGGATTATGTCTCCGCCGGTCATTTTGAGATCTACGAACAGCTGACCAGCGAAGCCAAGGCCTTTGGCGACAAGCGCGGTCTCGAGCTGGCCGACACCCTCTACCCGCGCATCGACGTGATCACCGAGAAACTCCTGGCGTTCAACGACCTGTGCGACGCCGGACAGTGCGTGGCGCAAAAGTTCAAGGAGCTGGGTGGCCTGCTGCACGAGCGCTTCGAGCTTGAAGATTGCCTGATCGAAGTGCTGCACAACGCTCACAAGCAGGAGACGGTGGCCCAGGCCTGAGAGCCGGTCCGGTGGTACATGAAACGGCACGCCAAGGCGTGCCGTTTTCGTTTCCGGGTTTCAGTCGGCGACCGCCAGCAACTCGATCTCGAATACCAGGGGTGTATAGGGCGCGATCAGGTCGCCGGCGCCTTCGGTGCCATAGGCCTGGCTGGATGGAATCACCAGGCGCCAGCGGGCGCCGGTAGGCATTTGCGCCAGGGCGCTGCGCCAGCCAGCGATCACGCTGTCCAGGCGGAACCACTGTGGCTGCCGGGCTTCGTCGAACACGGTGCCATCGGGCAGGCGGCCGGTGTAGCGCACCTGGACCGAGCCGTTGGGGTTGGGTTTTGTACCATTGCCGGGAGCCAGCTCGGTGAGCAGGATGCCGTCCGCCAGTTGGCGGGCCCCCGGCTTGGCCTTTTCCTCGTCGAGAAAGCGTCGTTCGTTTTCCAGTGCGGCTTCGATCTGCGACTTGGCCGATTGCTCGCTGATCTGCGCGTCGTGCTGGGCGAGGATCTGCTCGATGCGCTCGCTCTTGAGCGCCAGCGGCTTGCCGCGGTACGCGGCTTTCAAGCCATCCACCAGGGCCTGGATCTGCAGGTCCGGAACTTCATCGCGCAGCCGTTCG
>NZ_JBJJLO010000018.1:0-72838 GCF_046230915.1 Pseudomonas sp. KCJK8993 | reverse complement strand
ACTTGCCGAATTGCAATGGGCATGCTTAGCTGCTTAATAATTAGTGTGTCGTGATTGACATCCTTATCAGGAGTGTTTTATGCCGTTGACCGATGAACACCGTTTTGGCATGCAGCTGGCGCATATGTCCCGCGGCTGGCGTGCTGAACTGGACCGCCGCCTGGCTGGCCTGGGCCTGTCGCAAGCCCGCTGGCTGGTGCTGCTGCACCTGGCCCGTTTCGAAGAGGCACCGACCCAGCGCGAGTTGGCGCAAAGCGTCGGCGTGGAAGGGCCGACCCTGGCCCGTTTGCTCGATAGCCTGGAAACCCAGGGCCTGGTCCAGCGGCAATCGGTGATGGAAGACCGCCGGGCGAAGAAAATCGTCCTCTGCCCTTCGGCGCGCCCCCTGATCGACCAGATCGAGACCATCGCCACCGCCTTGCGCCATGAATTGTTCATCGGCGTCGATGAAGAGGACATGCGGGTTTGCATGCGTGTCCACGGACGTATCCTGGCCAACCTGGAAAAGTCCTGAAGTCTTCGACCGGAGCCGCCTGGCTCCGGTCTCCATCATCTCCCTTCACTGCTGGTCCTGCTGGTCGCCGCTGCGCCAGCGGGCCGCTGGCGCACGCTTGTCAGAAGGTCTGGCCCAGGTTCAGCGACAGGGCCTTCTGGTTTTCGTCGTTGAAGCCATAGCTGAAATTCAGCGGCCCCAGTGGCGTATCGAAGCCCAGGAAGATACTGGCCGCGTTGATGTAGCCGCTGTCGAAGGCGTTGTCGTTGTTCCAGGCCCGGCCCCGTTCCAGGGAGCCGCCCAGGTACAGCGGGAAGTCCAGGGGCAGGTAGGAGCGTGGCGTGAGGCGGCGGAAATACACCGCGCGGGCCAGGCTGATGTTCTGTCCCGACAGGGCGTCTTGGCGAAACCCTGACAACTGTCGTGCGCCGCCCAGCAGGAAGCTGGACGTCACCACGTCGGCGGCGTCCAGGGTCCGCCCATAGCGCCCGCCGAGGATGAAGGTGTTGGGGCCGCTGCTCAGGGCCTTGTCCAGCTTGAACTCCCATTGCCGGTAGTGCTTGTCCGAGCCCAGGCCCGGTTCGAACTGGCGCAGGGTCAGGTGGACGTCTTCGCCCGAGTGGGGGAAGTAGACGTTGTCCAGGGAGTCGAAGGAGTACTGCAGCTGATAGTAGCCTTCGTTGAAGTGCAGCTTCGGCAGGTCCTGGTCGCCGATGCGCACATCGGCGTTGCCCCAGGCTTCGCCCACACCGAAGCGCACCTCGCCGCTGTTGCCGATCTGCCGGCCCAGGTTGAGGCCGAAGCCGTAGCGCTCGACCCGGTATTCGGCGATGGGGTCGTTGTCCAGCGTGGCCTCGACGTTTTGCGACTGCGCGCTGATGAATGGGGCGACGAAGTAGCGCGAGCCGGCATCTAGCGGTTGGTAGAACTCGCTGTACAGTTCCTGGCGGTCGCCGATCTGCAGTCGCGTCAGCCATTCCGCGCCGAGGCTGTTGATGCCGTTCATGCGGTAGCTGGCGCCGATGTTGAAGGCGCTGTCGCCGCGCAAGTCATCGGACAGGCTCAGGCCCAGGCGCAGGTAGTCGGTGCCGCTGCGCTTGCCCCGGGCGCTGATCACCAGGGTATTGTCCTGGCCCTTGTGGATCACCCGGTACTGCACCTGCTCGAAGAAGTCCAGGCCGTAGAGGGTGCCCATGTCGGTTTCCAGGCGGCCCAGGTCCAGGGGCTCGCCGATGCGCTGGCGAATGTAGTAGCGGATGACGTCGTCACTGACCTTGGAATCGTTTTCCACCTTGATCTGGCTGATGATCGGCGTGCGCTGGCTGGGCTGGCGGGCGGCGGTGAGCTGTGCGGGCTGCGGATTTTCCCGGCGCAGGTGGGCCAGTCGGGTGTCGAGGATGCGGGTGGCGCGGTAGCCAGCGTCGATGATCTCCTGGGCACGGCCGAAATCGGTGACGCCGAATGCCGAGAGCGCCGGCTGGACCAGCACGTCGTCCTTGTGCAGCGCGGCCAGTTGTTCCTCGGAGTTGCGCCGGGTCATCAGGGTGATGGACTGGGTCAGCACGTCGACCACGGTATTGAGTTGCTTGCGCGAGCGCAGCGGTGTGCCGATATCCACCACGATGGCGATATCCACGCCCATTTCCCGGGCCACGTCCAGCGGGATGTTGTCGGTCATGCCGCCGTCCACCAGCAGCCGGCCGTCGAGTTCCACCGGGGCGAATACCGCCGGGATCGACATGCTGGCGCGAATCACCTGGGGCAGGTGGCCCTTGCGGAACACGACTTTTTCACCGCTGGCGATATCGGTGGCTACCGCCCGGAACGGGATCGGCAGCTTGTCGAAATCGCGGGTGTCGCTGGCGTGGGCCAGCTTGCTTTCCAGCAACAGGGCGAGGTTCTGGCCCTGGATCACGCCCAGCGGCAGGCCCAGGCTGCCGTCGTCGCGGAAACTGAGCTTCTGCTTGACCAGGAAATCGCGGTCATCCTGCTTGCGCCGAAAGGGCACGTCTTCCCGGGGCGGAGCATCGGACAGGGCCTGCTTCCAGTCGATCTCCAGGGCCAGCTTCTCCAGCTCGTCGATCGGGTAGCCCGAGGCGTAGAGCCCGCCGATCACCGCCCCCATGCTGGTGCCGGCGATGGCGTCGATGCGGATGCCTTGTTCTTCCAGGGCCTTGAGCACCCCGACATGGGCCAGGCCGCGGGCGGCGCCACCGGACAGCACCAGACCGATTTTCGGAGGCGCAGGCTCGGCGCAAGGGGCGATCACGGGGAGCAGGCAGAGCAACAGGCAAGACAGCAAGCGGCGCATCAGGCTTCTCGGGGCTGGCGATAAAGCCGGCTATTATAGCGACGCCCTCTAACTCAGGACCTGGCCGTACCATGACTGAACGTAAACCCGAAGTGACCATCACCTATTGCACCCAGTGCCAGTGGCTGCTGCGAGCGGCCTGGCTGGCCCAGGAGCTGTTGAGCACCTTCAGCGAGGACCTGGCCAAGGTCTCCCTGGAGCCCGCCACCGGCGGTACTTTCCGTATCCAGTGCGATGGCGTGCAGATCTGGGAGCGCAAGGCCGATGGCGGTTTTCCCGAAGCCAAGGTGCTCAAGCAACGGGTCCGCGACTGCATCGATCCCGAGCGCGACCTGGGCCACAACGACCGGTCTCAGTGAGAGCTGGCCTGGGCGGTTTTGCCCTTGCTGCCTGAACCCGCGGACAGGCGGCTGGAGACCACGATCGCGGTGATGATCAAGGCCCCGCCCAGCAGCATGCGCAGGGTCGGGTTCTCGCCGAACAGCACCCAGGCCACGGTGATCCCGTAGACCGGCTCCAGGGCGAAGACCACCGCCGCGGTGCGAGCCTTGATCACCGCCAGGCTGGCGACGAACAGGCTGTGGGCCAGGCCGGTGCAGAAGATGCCCAGCAGGCTGATCCACAGCCAGTCCATGGCGCGTACCTCGGCCAGTTCCGGCGCCGCCACCGGCAGCAGGCAAAGGCCCACCACCAGGTTCTGGCACAGCGCCGCCTGTACCGCTGGAATCCGTCCCGAGCCGGCGCGGTTGTTCAACGACAGCAGGGAGAACAGCAAGCCCGAGGCCACGGACCAGAGCAGGCCGGTGGTGGCCTGGCTGGCGAGGTCGAAGTCCGGGGTGACCAGCACCAGGCCGATGCTCACCAGGGCTACCAGCAGGATCTCGTTGGTGCGGATCCGCTCGCGGAAGATCAAGCCTTCGAGAATCACCGTGAAGGCCGGGAAGCTGGCAAAACCGAGGGTGGCGATGGCCACGCCGGCGATCTTGACCGAGACGAAGAAACTCACCCAGTGGCCCGCCAGCAGCAGGCCGCTGAGCAGCAAGCGCAACCAGTCGCCGGTGGCCAGCCGCTGCCAGGGCGCATTACTGGCCAGGCGGGCGAAGAATCCCAGGGCGAGCACGGCGAAGGCCGCGCGGCCGAATACGATGACCGCCGGTGAAGCGGCGGCCAGTTTGCCGAACACACCGGTCAGGCCGAACATCAGTGCGCCGATATGCAGGGCGCCAAGGGCGGTACGCGGGGTCATGTCATTCCTTAACGCAAGACGGGCCGTGATGGCCGGGACGATGGGCTCAGTCTACGGGGCCGGCACCGATGTCGTCTGTCGCGAGGCTGCCGGCTTTTGTCGAGCAACTCGCGTGCGCTTCTTGCCGCAACTGGCGGGGCGAGCGGCCGAATTCGCGCAATATCGCCGCCGAGAAAGCGCTCTGGGAGCCATAGCCTACGCGCTCGGCCACCTCGCCGATGGGCATCGATGAGCCACGCAACAGTTCCACGGCCATGTGCAGGCGCCGGCTGCGCACGTAGTCCATGGGCGTGCGCCCGCATTCGGCGATGAAGCGCGCGTGCAGGCGAGTGCCAGACAGACCGGCGATTCGCGCCAGGTCGGCCACCTGCAAGGGATGGGCGGCGTGGCGATCGATATGGGCGTTCAGCGCGGCAAAAGGCAGGCGTCGTTCACCAGGGTGGCCAGCGGCCGGCTGGTTGAGGCTGGCCAATAGCAGCACCGCCCCTTGCTGGGCGATCACCGGGTCGTCCACCGGGCTGTCCGCCAGCCAGTTGACCAGGCGGCTCTGGTTCGGCGCCAGGACCTGGCGCCGCGGGCTGTCGAGCAAGCGCCGGCTGGCCTCGGCATGTTCTCCCAGGGACTGGCCGAGCCAATGTTCGCCGGGTATGTCCAGCACCAGGCACTGGCTGCCGCCGGGGCTGCCGCAGATATGCCGGGCGCCGGCCGGCACCACCACGAAGCTCTGCTGCCGCACTTGGCTGCCCTGGCCCTCGACCTCGAAGTCGAGTTGGCCCGAAAGGCCGAATACCAGTTGCGCATGCTCGTGGCTGTGGGCGATCAGGTCGTGGCTATAGTGGCGCAGGGTGAGGATAGATCCCATCGCGGTCTCCTTGGCAGGCCCGCAGTCTACACCGGCCGTCGGGCCTTTCGCGCTGTCATCGCTCTGCCGCATATCCGTCATGGGCCATTAACCGCTTGGGCGCAAGCTCGCAAAAAATCCCGGAGAGCGTCCATGACCCATGCCGAACTCGCCAAACCCAGCCGCAAGCAGCGGGTACGCACCCTATGGATCTCGGATGTGCACCTGGGCACCCGGGATTGCCAGGCCGAGCACCTGGCGCAGTTTCTCAAGAGCTATCAGGCCGACCGCATCTACCTGGTGGGCGACATCATCGATGGCTGGAAGCTGCGGGGCGGGATGTACTGGCCCCAAGCCCACACCAACGTCATCCGCCGCTTGCTGACCATGAGCAAGCGCGGCACCGAGGTGATCTACGTCACCGGCAACCACGACGAATTCCTGCGGCGCTATTCCAAGCTGATCCTGGGCAACATCCAGTTGGTGGACGAGGCGGTGCACGTCACCGCGGATGGCCGTCACCTCTTGGTGATCCACGGCGACCAGTTCGATGTCATCACCCGCTATCACCGCTGGCTGGCGTTCCTGGGCGATTCGGCCTACGAGTTCACCCTGACCCTCAACCGCTGGCTCAACCACTGGCGAGCGCGCTACGGCTATGGCTACTGGTCGTTGTCGGCCTACCTCAAGCACAAGGTCAAGACCGCCGTGAGCTTCATCAGTGATTTCGAGGAAGCCATCGCCCATGAATGCGTCAAGCGCGAGCTGCACGGCGTGGTCTGCGGCCATATCCACCATGCCGAGATCCGCAAGGTGGGCGAGGTGGAGTACCTCAACTGCGGGGACTGGGTGGAATCCTGCACGGCGCTGATCGAGCACTGGGATGGCACCATCGAGCTCTATCGCCTGGCCGAGGCCCAGGCCCGCGAGGCCCAGCTCAAGGCCGAGCGCATGAAGCTGGCCGAACCTGCCTGAATCCCGGGGTTCGCGTTGGCCTGAGTCGGGCCGACCGGCTCGCGCCACCTTTGCAGCAACCTCTCCCCTCGGGCCGTGGCCCGGCCTAGAAGGGCACCTTGCCCAGCAGCATGTCGCGGTACATGACGAAGTCGCCCAGCAGGCTGTACAGCGGATGCTGGAAGGTCGCGGGGCGGTTCTTCTCGAAGAAGAAATGCCCGACCCAGGCAAAGCCGTAGCCCGCCACCGGCAAGGCCAGCAGCAACAGCCAGGCACCTTTGCCGATGGCCAGGGCCAGGAGGAAGATCACCAGGGTGGTGCCGATGAAGTGCAGGCGGCGGCAGGTGCTGTCGCTGTGTTCGCTCAGGTAATAGGGGTAGAACTCGGCGAAGCTGTGGAACTGGCGGACGTTTTCCATGGCTGCGGTCTCGGTGCTTGTTGTCATGTGAGCGGGTGCTCTGCAAGGAGCCTACCTGAGTCTAGAGTCCCGGGCCGCAGCGGCCAGTGACAATAGGCGCCACTTTAGTATCCTTGCGAAATTGGCCGTTACCTGCGGCTCATCATATAAGAAGCCCCCATGAGCGAACGAACCACGTCGGCGAGCTGGACCCTGGGAATCGTCAAGGCCCTGGAAATGGATGGCCTGGATTGTCGTGTCCTGTTCGAGCAACTGGGGCTCGACTATGCCGCCCTGGAAGATCCGGACGCGCGTTTCACCCAGGACTCCATGACCCGGCTGTGGCAACGGGCGGTGGAGCTGTCCGGCAACCCGGCGATCGGCTTGAACATGGGCAAGGTGGTGCGCCCGGCGTCCTTCAATGTGGCCGGTTATGCCCTGATGTCGAGCCGGACCCTGGCCGAGGGCTTCCAGCGCCTGGTGCGTTACCAGCGGATCATCGCCGAAAGCGCCGATCTGAGCTTTCGCCTGTTGCCCGAAGGTTATGCGTTGATCCTCACGGTGCATGGCGACCACCTGCCGCCGACCCGGCAGAGCGCCGAGGCGTCCCTGGCCTGCGCCCTGGCCCTGTGCGGCTGGCTCACCGGCCGTGACCTGCGGCCACGCAAGGTGATGTTGCAGGGGCCGCAACCCGAGGACACCCAGCCCTACAAGGACATGTTCCATGCGCCGCTGATGTTCGCCGCGCCCTTCGATGCGCTGATCTTCGAGCGGGCCGACATGGAGAGCACGTTGCCCACTGCCAACGAGGCCATGGCCCAGTTGCACGACCGGTTTGCCGGCGAGTACCTGGCGCGTTTCTCCGAAAGCCGGGTGACCCACAAGGCGCGCCAGGTGCTATGCCGCCTGTTGCCCCAGGGCGAGCCCAAGCGCGAGCGGGTAGCGCAGATCCTGCACCTGTCCCAGCGCACCCTGCAGCGTCGCCTGCAGGAAGAGGGCACCAGCTTCCAGGCGCTGCTCGACGACACGCGCCGGGAACTGGCCGAGCAGTACCTGGCGCAGCCGAACATGACGTTGCTGGAGATCGCCTATCTGTTGGGGTTCGCCGATCCGAGCAACTTCTTCCGGGCCTTCCGTCGCTGGTTCGATGCCACGCCCGGCGAGTACCGGGCGCGGCTGGCGGAGTTGCCGGCCTCGGTCAATGACGCCAGAACGCCGGAATACACAGCACGAACACCGTGATGATCTCCAGGCGCCCCAGGAGCATGCCCAGGGACAGGATCCACTTGGCGGCATCCGGCAGGGTGGAGAAGTTGCCCGCCGGGCCGATGGTTTCCCCAAGGCCTGGGCCCACGCCGGAAACGGTGCTGGCGGCGCCGGTCAGGGCGGTCATCCAGTCCAGGCCCAGCAGCGACAAGGCCAAGGCGATCACGCAGATGGTGATGGCGAAGAAGAACGAAAAAGTCAGGATCGAGCGGACGATTTCCTCGTCCAGGCGATGACCGTTGTACTTCTGCTTGATCACTGCCCGAGGGTGGATCAGCTGGTTGAGGTTGGCCTTGAGCAGGATGTAGGCCACCTGGAAGCGGAAGATCTTGATCCCGCCGGCGGTAGAACCCGAGCAGCCACCGACGAAACCCAGGTAGAAGAACAGCATCAGCGAGAAATTGCCCCAGAGGCTGTAGTCGCCCAGGGCGAATCCGGTGGTAGTGACTACCGAGGTCACGTTCAGCGCCACGTGGCGCAGGGCTTCGAGCCAATGCAGGTTGGTGGTCCACCAGTACCAGGTGCCCAGTACCAGCCAGGTCACCAGCAGCATGGCCAGCAGCCCCTGGACTTGCTGGTCCTTGAGCAGCGCCCGGCGATTGCCACGCAGGGTCGCCACGTACAGGGTGAACGGCAGGCTGCCGAGGATCATCACCAGCACGGCCACCCAGTGCACCGCCGGTTGCTTCCAGTGGGCCAGGGACTCGTCCGAGGTGGAGAAACCGCCGGTGGAGATCGCCGACATGGCGTGGTTGATGGCGTCGAACACATTCATTCCGGCCCACCAGAACGCCAGGCTGCCGATGATGGTGATGCCCAGGTAGGTGGCGACGATCAGCCGGGCCACCATGTGCGAGCGCGGCATGACCTTCTCCGAGCGGTCCGAGGACTCGGTCTGGAACAGGCGCATGCCACCGATGCGCAGCAGCGGCAGGATCGCCACCGCCATACCGATGAAGCCGATGCCTCCCAGCCAGTGCAGCAACGAACGCCAGATCAGGATCCCCGGGGACATGTCGTCCAGCCCGCTGAGCACGGTGGAACCGGTGGCGGTGATGCCCGACATGCTCTCGAAGAACGAGTCGGTGTAGCTGATGTGCTGGGTCAGCAGGAACGGCAGGGCGGCGAAGATGCACACCACCACCCAGCTGGAGACGGTCAGCAGGTACATGTCCCTGGGGCGCAGGTGGACATGCTCGGGTCGCCCCGGCAGAACCAGGGCCAGGCCGGCGATGAAGGTGATCAGGCTGGCCCAGAGGAACGATGGCAAGTCGCCGGTGCGCTCGAAGATCACCAGCGTCACCATGGGCACGACCATGGCGACGGCCAGGGTGATCAGGAAGATGCCGATGATGAAACCAATGATCCTGAGGGTCGGCAACGCCATGTGTTCAGCTCGGGCTGGGAGAGAAAGGCGCTCATTCTACCTGCGAGGCAGGGCATGTAAACCAGGCACCCGGTCAGCGGATACCGCTAGAATAGCCGGACATTTTTTCCAAGGAGGTGGCCGATGGAGGCTCTCGACGCTTTGCTCAACCGTGTTTCCGTGCCCCGCCTGGTCGAGCCTGCTCCCAATGCGCAGCAGCGTGAGGCGCTGTTCGCCGCCGCCCTGCGAGCCCCCGATCATGGGCAATTGCGGCCCTGGCGGTTCCTGACGGTGGAGGGCGAGGCGCGCGACAGACTGGGCGAGTTGCTGGTCGAGGCGGTGCAACTGCAGGGCGGCGAAGTGACTCAGGCTGCAGTGGACAAGGCCCGGGCCATGCCGCTGCGCGCGCCCCTGGTGGTCGTGGTGGTCGCCCGCTTGCAAGAGCACTTCAAGGTACCCCGCAGCGAGCAATTGCTGGCTGCGGGTTGTGCGGCCCATGGCATCCTGCTGGCGGCCTACGCCCAGGGCATCGGCGCCGTGTGGCGTACCGGCGAGTTGTCCTACTCGCCCCATGTGGCCAAGGGCCTGGGCCTGGCCGAAGGGGAAGAAGTCATCGCTTTCCTGTATCTGGGGACGCCACTGAACGAGCCGCGGATCGCGCCGAAAGTCGATACCCGCGAGTTCGTCAGCGCCTGGACCGCCAAGGCCTGACCGGCTCCGGCGATCTCGCGTTACTAGCGGGCAAGTACGTCGTCACCGGCCCCGGTGGCGGCGACTTGCCCGTCGTGCATTCAGGCCTGGACCACGGCACCGGGAACCAGCGGCAGTTCCAGGGTGGCGATGAAACCGCCCTGGGCATGGTTGTTAAGAAGCAGGCTGCCGCCGTGGCGTTCTGCCGCGCGGCGCGCGATGGCCAGGCCCAGGCCATGCCCGGCGGCGCTTTGCCCGGGGGCACGGAAGAACGGCTCGCCCAGCTGGGCCAGGTACTCCTCGGGCGCCCCGGGGCCATGGTCGCGCACGCTGACCAGGATTCGGTCGCCCTGGCGCCGGGCCTGGACCTCGATCGGTTGCCCGGCCGGGTTGAAGCGCTGGGCATTGCGCAGCAGGTTGTCCAGGGCCCGTTCGAGCAGGGTAGGCCAGCCACGTATTTGCAGTTGGGGCTGGGCCTCGATCTGTACCCGTTGCTCGGAGCAAGCCAGCTGTGCGTCTTTCTGCAAGGCCAGGAGCAGGGCATTGAGGTCCACCTGCTCGGCACTGGCGTTGTCGGCATCGACCCGGGCCAGGACCAGGATCTCGCTGATCAAGGCCTCCAGGCGATCGCATTCACGGGTCAGTCGCGGCCAGAGCTGTTCGCGTTCCTGGGGGGCGGCCCGTTCCGCCAGCGCCAGGGCGATGCGCAGGCGTGCCAGGGGCGAGCGCAGTTCATGGGATACGTCGTGCAGCAGTTGGCGCTGGCTGCCGATCAGCCCTTGCAGGCGCGAGCCCATGCGGTTGAAGTCCCGGGCCAGTACGCCGAATTCGTCACGGCGGTTGGCCAGCCGGGCCAGGCTGTTCTGCTGGTAGGTGGTCTGGCCCAGGTCATGCACCGCGCCGCGCAGGCGGCTCAGGGGGCGGGTGATCGATAGCGTCACCAGCAGGCTGAACAGGGTCAGCACCACCAGGGCGATAACCAGGGCGCTGAGCGGCCAGGTGAGGCTGTCGCGATGCCAGGCGTTCAGTTCCGGGTGGGGAATGCGGTAGATGAACAGGTAGGTGTCGTCGCTTCGCGGGCTGGTGTATTCGACCGTCAGGCGGCGCCAGGGCAGGCGTCGGTCATCGTTGTTCTGGCGTGCCTCGAGGGCGGCCGCGCGGGGTGGGAAGGTGCCGCGCACCACCGGGTCGCCGCTCTCGTTGAGCACCTGGACGTCGATGTGATACTGGCGCTTGCGCTGCCGGAGGATTTCCTGGGCGGCGTCTTCGCCTTGTTCCTCGTAGGTCTGCGTCCATTGCTCGGCAAGGCTGTTGAGGCCCGGGTGGCGGCTGAGGATCCAGGCGTCCTGGTTGAGTATGTGGCCCAGCAGGATCGACAGCCCGGCAACCAGGGTGATGGCCAGCCAGAAGCTGGCCAGGACACGCCAGAACAATGAACGCACGAAGACTCCTTGAATGCACGAAGCCCAGTGGCGGGGCCACTGGGCTGGGGAGGGACGCTAGCGCATTATTGCGCTTTTTGCGGCTGTTGCGCTTTCCAGGCCTCGAACTGGGCCCATTCGGCGCGGCGCTCTTCCTCTTTCTTGAGGTTGGCGTCGAACTGCTTCTGTTGTTCTGGCTTGAGCAGGGCGCGGATATCGGCCTGGGTCTTCTGGTGCCTGGCGGCCAGCTCGTCCTTCATGGCCTTCTGGTCGGCCGGGGAAAGTTTCTCCAGGTACTTCTCCACGAGCGCCTTGCGTTCGTGCATTTGCTCGCCCATCAGCTTGTCGATCTGCTGGCGCTGTTCGCGGCTCAGGTCCAGCTGGCTCCAGGGGCCTTTGCCACGCATGTGCTCGCTGTGCCGTGGACCATCCATCGGGCCCATGGGGCCGTTGCCTTCAGGCATGGCCAGGGCCACGGTCGGCAGGGCGGCGGCGAACATCAGGGCGATCAGGGTCTTGCGCATGGTGTGTCTCCTTGTCTCATTCCCGGTCGGTTCCGGATGAGTGCAGGTTACGCACCTCAAGGTCAGCGGCGGTCAGCTGAGGGTAAAGCTTGAGTAAAGACGCAAGGCCGGCGCGCTGACAAAACCGCCGTTGGTGATGTTGTCGCTTGTTCCAGAGCGGCTACGGTCAAGTGGCTAGAGGCTGTAGTAGTAGCCGCGGCTGCGCAGGGCGACGATCCGGGGGCGGCCGTCGGGGTGGGGGCCGATCTTCTTGCGCAGGTTGCTCACGTGCATGTCCAGGCTGCGGTCGTACAGGGTCAGCTTGCGGCCCAGGGCGATCTGCGCCAGTTCCTGCTTGTCCAGGGGGTCGCCCGGTTGCTTGAGCAATGCTTCGAGCAGGCGGCTTTCGGAAACCGTCAGGCTGATGTCCTGGCCGTCGAGGGTGACCACTCCGCGTACCGGGCTGAAGCACAGGTCGCCCAGCTCCAACTGGCTGGAGGTCGCTACGGGGTGGCTGCGGCGCAGCACGGCACGCAGGCGGGCGGTGAGTTCGCGAGGGTCGCAGGGCTTGGCCAGGTAGTCGTCGGCGCCCAGTTCCAGGCCGAGGATACGGTCCAGGGGTTCGCCACGGGCCGAGAGCATCAGCACCGGCAGTTCCGGATGGTCGTTGCGCAGTTGCTTGAGCAGCTCCAGGCCGCTGCCATCGGGCAGCATCACGTCCAGCACCACGGCTGCCGGTGTGTTGTCGGCCAGGGCCCGGCGGGCGCTGAGGCCGTCATGGCAGGCGCGAACCTGGAAGCCTTCCTGGCTCAGCCAACTGCTCAGGAGCTCGCACAGCTCCTGGTCATCATCAATCAGTAACAGGTCGCTCATGAATCACTCAATTTAGCCATTGTCGACGTCGGCGGTGCCCACCACTGGCAAAGATACCGCAGAGCAGGGCGATGAGGGCCACGCCGCCGCCGGTGATGAACCATTGTTGCTGTTCGGTCAAAAGGCGCGGCGCCGGGTTGGCCTGGGCCTCCTTGAGTTGCAGCTTGAGGCGCTGGTTCTCCTGGCGCAAGCGGGCCAGTTGTGGGCTTTCCCGTTCGGCGTCGGCACTTTGCAGCTGTTTGCTCAATTCCTCGCGCTGGCGCTCGCTTTCCTTCAAGCGTTGCTGCAGCTCGGTGATCTGGCTACCGGCGCTCAGGGACAGCGGCGTCGAGTAGCCGCCTTCCTGGGGTTCCTCGGCGAGTGCCGGGGACCCGATCGACAACATGACCAACAACAGGCACAACGGACCTTGGCGCATCGAAACTCCTGATTCCAATCGGATGTTGGGCAGGTTGTCGGCCGTCAAACGAGAATAATGAGCGATTGAGAACGCGATGAACCGCTAAGGTTCACCGCGTGGGAGGGAGGGTTACGGCATGGATTGCTTGAAGGGCTTGACCAGAACGTTGCCATAGACGCCAGCGGTCACGAACGGATCGGCCTCGGCCCAGGCCTGGGCGGCGGCCAGGGAGTCGAACTGGGCAACGATCAGGCTGCCGGTGAAGCCCGCGGCGCCCGGATCTTCGCTGTCCACCGCTGGATGCGGGCCGGCCAGCACCACCCGTCCCTCGGCCTGGAGCTGCTTCAGGCGCTCCAGGTGCGCCGGGCGCGCGGCCTGGCGTTTTTCCAGGGAGTTGGCGACGTCTGTGGCAATAATTGCGTAAAGCATGTCAGTCCTCGGTTTTCGGAGTGGTGGAGTCGGTGTCATGCAGGTGGCGCGACAGGTAGATACCCTGGCCCACCAGGAACAGTACGGTCATGCCCAGGCTGCCGAATACCTTGAAGTCGACCCAGATGCTCTGGAAGGTGAAGGCGACGAACAGGTTGGCCGCGCCACAGAACAGGAAGAACGCGATCCAGGCGATGTTCAGGCGGGTCCAGACGGCGTCCGGCAGGCTCAGGGCGTGGCCCATGATGCGCTTGATCAGCAGCTTGTCGCCGATGAAGTGGCTGCCGATGAAGGCCAGGGCGAACAGCCAGTTGACCACCGGGGCTTTCCACTTGAGGAAGGTTTCGCTGTGGAAGGCCAGGGTCAGGCTGCCGAACACCAGGCAGGCGATGAGGGTCAGCCACTGGCTTTTCTCCAGCTTGCGCTGGGAGACGAACAGCGCACCATAGACCACCAGGGAGCTGACGATCAGCACCGCCGTGGCGCTGTAGATGCCGCCCAGGGTGACTTGGTGACCGGCGAGGTCGACGACGCGAGGGTCGATTTTGTAGACGATGAAGAACAGGAACAGCGGGATGAAGTCGATGAATTGTTTCACAGTGGCAGCCAGAAGCAGGATGTGTCGGCATAATAACAAACATCCCAGGTAGCGAAAGCGCCAGCTGATTCGAGGTTTTACCGTCCCGTGAACATTGATTTGCACTGCCATAGCACGGCCTCCGACGGCGCCCTGGCGCCCGCGGCGGTGGTGGCCCGGGCGCATGAGAAAGGTGTGCGAATCCTGTCCCTGACCGACCACGATACCGTCGAGGGCCTGGCCGAGGCGCGCGCCGCCGCCCGGGAGCTGGGCATGCAGTTGGTCAACGGTGTCGAGCTGTCCTGCACGTGGGGCGGTGCAACCATTCACGTATTGGGGTATGGCTTCGACGTCGAGGCCCAGGCGCTGGTGCAGGCCATCGGCAAGCTGCATGAAGGACGCTGGCTGCGAGCCGAGGAAATCAGCCGCAAGTTGGCCCTCAAGGGCATGCCGGGAGCCCTGGAGGGCGCCCGGGCGATCCAGCAGGAGCTGGGCGACAGCGGCAATGCCCCGGCGCGCCCGCATTTCGCCGACTATCTAGTGCGTGCGGGTTTCGTCAAGGATCGTGCCGAGGCATTTCGCAAATGGCTCGGCGCCGGCAAGCTGGGGGACGTCAAGCAGCACTGGCCGACCCTGGAGGAAACCGTCGCCACCCTGCGCGAGGCGGGCGCCTGGGTCAGCCTGGC
This sequence comes from Pseudomonas sp. KCJK8993, assembly GCF_046230915.1. Taxonomy (NCBI): domain Bacteria; kingdom Pseudomonadati; phylum Pseudomonadota; class Gammaproteobacteria; order Pseudomonadales; family Pseudomonadaceae; genus Pseudomonas; species Pseudomonas sp. KCJK8993. The sequence goes on along the minus strand of NZ_JBJJLO010000018.1, from coordinate 58,385 downwards.
CCATCCCTGGCACTACGATTTCACCCGCAGCAAGCGTCGCCGCCTGATTGCCGACTATATTCAAGCCGGTGGCCACGCCATCGAGGTGGTCAATGGTCACCAACCCGCGGAGCAAGTGGGCAGCCTGTCCATCCTTGCCCGTGAATTCGGACTGCTGGTCAGCGCCGGCAGTGATTTTCATGGCCCGGGGGGCTGGTCCGAGATCGGTGAGTACCGCCCGGTTCCCGAGGACCTGCCGCCACTTTGGTGTCGGTTCAAGCATGAGCCAATTATTGCCGCCTGAGCAGGTAGAGACAGTGAGTCAATTTTTCCAGATCCACCCGGAAAACCCCCAGCCACGCCTGATCAAGCAGGCCGTGGAGATCATTCGCGGCGGCGGTGTGGTGATCTACCCCACGGATTCGTCCTACGCCGTTGCCTGCCAGATGGGCGACAAGGGCGCGATCGAGCGGGTCCGGCGCCTGCGGCAATTGGACGACAAGCACAACTTTGCGCTGATCTGCAGCGATCTCTCGCAACTGGGGCTGTTCGCCAAGATCGATACCGGCACCTTCCGCCTGCTCAAGGCCCATGTGCCCGGGCCCTACACTTTCATCCTCAATGCCACCCGTGAGGTGCCGCGCCTGCTCCTGCATCCCAAGCGCCGCACCATCGGCCTGCGGGTGCCGAGCAATCCCATCGCCCTGGCGTTGCTGGCCGAACTGGGCGAGCCGCTGATGAGCGTCAGCCTGATCATGCCCGGCGATACCGAGGCCTTGAGCGACCCGCATGAGATGCGCCAGTTGCTGGAGCACCAGGTGGACCTGATCATCGACGGCGGTTTCGGCAGCACCGAACCCTCCACGGTGATCAGCCTCGCCGATGGCGAGCCGCAAGTGATCCGCGTCGGTTGCGGCGATCCAGCGCCCTTCATGGCCGAGGCCTAGATGTCCGCAGTGGAAACCGTCGACGAGCAGGCCGGCGCCCAGCAGGAGCTGCCATTCGCCATGGTCTACGGCCAGGCGGTCATGGAAATGCCCCTGGACCTGTACATCCCGCCCGATGCCCTGGAGGTCTTCCTCGAAGCCTTCGAGGGCCCGCTGGACTTGCTGCTGTACCTGATTCGCAAGCAGAACATCGACATCCTCGATATCCCGGTGGCGGAGATCACCCGCCAGTACATGGGCTACGTGGAGTTGATGCAGTCGGTGCGCCTGGAGCTGGCGGCCGAGTACCTGGTGATGGCGGCCATGCTGGCCGAGATCAAGTCGCGCATGCTCTTGCCGCGTTCGGCCGAGATCGAGGAAGAAGAGCAGGACCCCCGGGCCGAGCTGATCCGTCGCCTGCAGGAGTACGAGCGCTTCAAGGCCGCCGCCGAAGGCATCGACGAGTTGAGCCGGGTCGGTCGCGAGGTGCTGGTGCCCAAGCTCGATGCGCCCCAGGCCCAGGTGCGCAAGCTGTTACCGGACGTGGCGCTGGAAGAGGTGCTGATGTCCATGGCCGAGGTCTTGCGCCGAGGCGACATGTTCGAAAGCCACCAGGTCAGCCGCGAGGCCCTGTCCACCCGGGAACGCATGAGCGATGTGCTGGAGCGCCTCAAGGGCGGCGGTTTCGTGCCCTTCGTCGAGCTGTTCAGCGCCGATGAAGGGCGCCTGGGGGTGGTGGTGACCTTCATGGCGATCCTCGAACTGGTCAAGGAGTCCCTGGTCGAGCTGGTGCAGAACGAGCCCTTTGCGGCCATCCACGTACGGGCGCGAGCCGAATAACGAGCTTAAATCATGAACCTGAATGAACCCCGCGAGCTGGCCTCCCTGCTCGAAGCCTTCCTGTTGGCCTCGGGAAAGCCCCAGTCCCTGGAGCGCCTCTACGAACTGTTCGAGGAGGCCGAGCGGCCTGGCCCGGCGGTCTTCAAGAAGGCCCTGGCGTTATTGGGCAAATCCTGCGAGGGGCGTGCCTTCGAGCTCAAGGAAGTAGCCTCCGGCTATCGCCTGCAGATCCGCGAGAAGTTCGCTCCCTGGGTCGGCCGTCTCTGGGAGGAGCGGCCCCAGCGCTATTCCCGTGCGTTGCTGGAAACCATGGCGCTGATCGCCTACCGCCAGCCCATCACCCGTGGCGAGATCGAGGATGTGCGCGGCGTGGCGGTCAACAGCAACATCGTCAAGACCCTGATCGAGCGCGAGTGGATTCGAGTGGTGGGGTATCGCGACGTGCCCGGCAAGCCGGCCATGTTCGCCACCACCAAGGCCTTTCTCGATCACTTCAACCTCAAGAGCCTCGACGAGCTGCCGCCGCTGGCCGAACTGCGCGAGATGGAGGCCGAGCCGGTGCTGGAGTTCGACGATGCGCCGGTGCCCGAGCATCTGCAACAACTGGCCGACGCCAGCGCCGAGCCCGAGCCGCCCAAGGAGGAAACCAGCTTCCATACCTTGTTGCTGGAGCTGGACTCCATGGAAGAAGGGCTCAAGACCGATTTCGACGATCTGCACCGTGACGACCCCGAACAGGACGAGCTTCACGAGGCGCAGGAGCCCAGTGCAACCGTTGCTGGCGAGCCGCCTGAACCTGCCAGCGGCGAGCCGTTGGAGCCTCTGGCGGACTTCCCGGCGGACGAGTCGCCCGAGGCGCCGGGGGACGATGTGCTGGGTGTCGCCGAGGCCCGGGCCAAGCTGTTGGCCGCCGTGGCGTCCCTGGAACCGCATCTGAGCGAGGAAGAAGCCGAGGCCCAGGCCCTGGCCGAGGCGATCGAGCAAGAGCGGCGCCTGCTGGAGGATTGACACGCGGCCGCCGGCCAGCGGAAAAGCGCCACGATGGCCGATGATCGACTAGTCTGTGATGCGCAACCGCCGCCATCAGCGTATGATTCGCCACCTTTTGGCGAGCCCATTGCCATAGAACCTGTTTCCATGCCTTCAGGCGGCTCGGCCTGAAGCGCCACACCGGGAGGTGCCCAGATGAGCGACAAAGACCAGAACGACCAGGAAATCCGTCCAGCCGGCGAGAAACTGCAGAAAGTCCTCGCCCGCATCGGCGTCGGCTCGCGCCGCGACGTCGAGGCCTGGATCAGCCAGGGCCGGATCAAGGTCAACGGCGTGGAGGCCACCCTGGGCCTGCGTGTCGACCTGCACGATGCCATTTCCATCGATGGCAAGGTGGTCAAGCGCGAAGAGGCCGCCGAGTCGGTGCGCCGCGTGATCATGTACAACAAGCCCGACGGCGAGATCTGCACCCGCGACGACCCGGAAGGCCGCCCCACCGTATTCGACAAGTTGCCACGCCCGCGCGAAGGCCGCTGGATCAATATCGGCCGCCTCGACATCAACACCACCGGCCTGCTGATGTTCACCACCGACGGCGAGTTGGCCAACCGCCTGATGCACCCTTCCTTCGAGATGGACCGCGAGTACGCGGTACGTGTGCGTGGCGAGGTGGATGACCAGATGATCGAGCGCCTCAAGGCGGGCGTCATGCTCGAAGACGGTCCGGCCAAGTTCACCGATATCCAGCAAGCTCCCGGCGGCGAAGGTTTCAACCACTGGTACCACTGCGTGGTGATGGAAGGTCGCAACCGTGAAGTGCGCCGCCTGTGGGAATCCCAGGGCCTGGTGGTCAGCCGCCTGAAGCGCGTGCGTTTCGGCCCGGTGTTCCTCAACTCCGACCTGCCCATGGGCCGCTGGCGCGAAATGAGCCAGTACGAAGTCGATGTGCTCAGCGCCGAAGTCGGCCTGGCGCCGGTGGCGATGCCGCAGCTCAATGCCAAGTCCAAGGACCGCCTGGAACGCATGCAGCGCAAATCCTCGCGGCCGATGGCCAAGGGCGAGCGTGTGCGCACCCTGCGCCCGGCCAATGGTGCCCCGGTCGCCCCGCGAGCCCCGCGCGAGCCGCAACTGGAAGCCGAACGCCCTGGCCGCAAGCCGGCTGGCCGCCAGGATGGCGAGCGCGCTCCACGGACCCCGCGCCCGGCAGCGAGCCGTGGAACCCCGGTAGCCGAACGTCCGGCGGATACCAAGCGCCCTGCGCCGAAATCCAAGCGCCCAAGCCCGGGCCTGGACCAGGATGCACCGTCGGGCAAGCGCCGTGGCGCTCCGGCCGGTAGCGGCCAGCGTCCGGGCTTCGGTCGACGCAAGCCGGAATAAGCCCCTCCTGGGATGAAACAACGCCAACCTTCGGGTTGGCGTTTTTTTTGCCGGCCATCCTGGCCGGGCTAGAAGGCGAACCGGCCGTCGAATACCGGCTTGCGGTCCGCTGCCAGTACCCCGGAGCTGAAGATCAGGTCCAGATGGTGGCTACCCTTGGCGCCCCCGCCCAGCCCCAGATGCAGCCCGCAATGGCGTTCTTCGAAGCCGGAGTTGCGTCCGTAGAGCGACTTGATGCCTTCATTGGTGCCGATGCCCAGTTCCTCGATGCGCCGGTTCGACGGGTTGGCATCCAGGTACTTGTTGAAGTCGTTGACCAGGCCGGGCACCTGGCTCGCTACCTGGCGGATGCTCGAGTTCTCGATCCACAGCTCCAGCGGCACCTGCAGGACCCCGTATTTGCGGGCGAAGGGAATGGTACTGAGGAAGGTGCCGAGGAACTTCACATGGCCATTGATTTCGTCGCTGTGGGTAGCGATCTCGCCCGGCGCCAGGTCGTAGTTGCCCACGCCGTTGATATCGGTCCACTTCTTCACCGTGTGCAGTGGCGCCTCGAAGTACGACCCCAGGGGATCGCTGAAGCTCAGGGTGCTGGCCTGGGACAGGCGGCGGATCAGGGTTGCGTTGAGGTCGGCGATGCGCTGGGGCTCGACGCTGAAGGTGTCGTAGAAGTACTCGCCGTAGTCCTTGAACAGCAAGGATTTCTTCCAGTGCTCGGCCATCAGCCCATGGAGCGGGCGGAGGAATTCCGGACCGTCGGGGCGCGGCTGGGGCAGGGTCGAGGAATCGTAGAAAAAAATGTACAGGTCGCATTCGGTGATGGCCCGGACGAGGTTCTCGGCCGGCTCCAGGTCCAGGCGCAGGGCACTGATGGTCAGCGGCGTGGCCTGGCGGGCTTGTTCGATGATGGCCAGGGTCATGGCCTGGTACTCGGCGGTATGGCCGATCAGCACCTGGGCGGTTGCCAGGCCGTCGAGGGCCGGGTGCCGTTCCAGGTAGTACAGGAAATGACGGATGGCGCGAGTCTGGTCCATAAAACCTCCCTGTAGGACAAAGATGACCGGAACAGGCAGGGCCTGCCCCGGTCCGCGGGCGTCTTACATCGGCCACATGGCGGTGCCGAATGGCACCACGGCATCGGCTTGCATCATTTCCACGGCCGCATCGTGGGTTGCAGCTTCGAACCAGTCGTCCAGTTGCAGTTCGGTTTCCAGCTCTTGTTCCAGTGCTTGCATGGTGCTTCTCCTGAATGACATTGCGCTTGGCAGTCCATTGGCGGAACGGATCGACAGCCGTGAACGGAGGGTTGCCGAAGCCGCCCATTCGTTCCTCGAGCTTGCCGGGTGACTGAGCCGGCAAGTGGCTGGAAACCTAGACCAGGGTGTTTTGAAGTGCAAAAAAATAATTAGAATATTTTTTTATGAACTTTATTTTCTATTTTGGTTGGGGAAATTCACCTCATAAAACAGAATCCTAGGCAGCTTCTGCGAGCTGGGGCACGCTAGCGTCAATTTGCAGGCGGTCCAGGCCTGGTAGCGGAATGGCAAATCTACGTTACGGCGTGTAAAGGCATGTTTACGAAATATGGCGCTTTGCCCCGTGGATGGACGCTCGTTTTTTATCTGTAAGGAAAATTTTCCGCAGGACCGCTCGCCATCGGCTGCCAAAGGCTCTGGCCCGCTTGTTCCAGGCCGTCCGGGCAGGTGAGATGTACACCTGCCTGCGTACAGGTGCATAACAAGAAGGAGGCGCAATGAACGCCGTAACCGACTTCCATCGATCCCCTTCGAAGAGCGTCGACCGTCGCTTTTCCATCGACGACCCCACTCGGTCCGTCTCATTTTTCGCCGCCGATGCCGAGCATCGAGCAGGCCACGCAAGATCCCGGTTACCGGCACGCTGATACAGCGATGTCTGGCGGCAGGGGGGCAGGGGTGTACAATGCCCGGCGTTTTAACTGTGACCCCACTGCGTACCCGCGCATTTTGCGTCTGGACAGCGGTTTCCAGCCTGCCTGCATAGCCCTGGAAACACCTGCACAGAACCAATAACTCAAGGTTATCCACCTTGTTCATTCCGTCGCGTCACGAGCGCGATGGGTTCGATTTAGTCACAGATAAAAACAAACAGGTGACGCATGACCGTTAAAAAAACGCTGAACTTCTGGTGCTTGCGCTGGGGTTTGATCCGCGCCGCTTAAGCCTTCACCGGGCGGCAACGTCTGCAAATATCATCAAACCTTGCGTGAGAAAGTTTTTATGAGTGGACAAAACTCGCAGTCAGGCGAGCTGAAACGCGGCCTGAAAAATCGCCATATCCAATTGATCGCCCTGGGTGGCGCAATCGGTACCGGTTTGTTCCTGGGGTCGGCCGGGGTGCTCAAGTCCGCCGGCCCGGCGATGATCCTCGGCTACGCCATTTGCGGCTTCATCGCCTTCATGATCATGCGCCAACTGGGCGAGATGATCGTCGAGGAGCCGGTAGCCGGCTCTTTCAGCCACTTCGCCCACAAATACTGGGGCGGCTTCGCCGGTTTCCTCTCGGGCTGGAACTGCTGGATCCTGTATATCCTGGTGGGCATGTCGGAGCTGACTGCGGTCGGCAAGTACATCCACTACTGGTGGCCGGACGTCCCGACCTGGGCCTCGGCGGCCGCGTTCTTCGTACTGATCAACGCCATCAACCTGGCCAACGTCAAGGTCTTCGGCGAAGCCGAGTTCTGGTTCGCCATCATCAAGGTGGCGGCGATCGTCGGCATGATCGCCCTGGGCAGCTACCTGCTGGTCAGCGGTCATGGCGGCCCGCAGGCGTCGGTGAGCAACCTGTGGTCCCATGGCGGCTTCTTTCCCAATGGTGTCAGCGGCCTGGTCATGGCCATGGCGATCATCATGTTCTCCTTCGGTGGCCTGGAGATGCTCGGTTTCACAGCGGCCGAGGCCGACAAGCCGAAGACCGTGATCCCCAAGGCGATCAACCAGGTGATCTATCGCATCCTGATCTTCTACATCGGTGCCCTGGTGGTGCTGCTGTCGCTGACTCCCTGGGACACCCTGCTGACTACCCTCAACGCTTCCGGCGATGCCTATAGCGGCAGCCCGTTCGTCCAGGTGTTCTCGATGCTGGGTAGCAACACCGCGGCGCACATCCTCAACTTCGTGGTCCTGACCGCGGCGCTGTCGGTGTACAACAGCGGCACCTATTGCAACAGCCGCATGCTGCTGGGCATGGCCGAGCAGGGCGATGCCCCGCGGGGCCTGGCCAAGATCGACAAGCGCGGCGTGCCGGTGCGTTCGATCCTCGCCTCGGCGGTGGTGACCTTCGTCGCGGTGGTGCTCAACTACCTGATCCCGCAGCATGCCCTGGAGCTGCTGATGTCCTTGGTGGTGGCGACCCTGGTGATCAACTGGGCGATGATCAGCTACTCGCACTTCAAGTTCCGCCAGCACATGGACCGCACTGGCCAGACCTCGCTGTTCAAGGCCCTGTGGTACCCCTATGGCAACTACATCTGCCTGGCGTTCGTGGTGTTCATCCTGGGCATCATGCTGATGATCCCCGGCATCCAGGTTTCGGTGTACGCGATTCCGGTGTGGCTGGTCTTCATGTGGGTCTGCTACAGCATCAAGAACAAGCGTGCCGCCCAGCAGCCGCTGCAGGCCGCCGGCTCCGTGCTGAAATAAGCGCGCTCGCTGCCTCGACAGACCCGGCTTCGGCCGGGTTTGTCATTTCTGGCCCTGGCGTAATGGCAGGGGAATGGGCGTATCCTGTGGGCCGCTAAAAAGGATTGCTGTTCCATGCTGGTGATTTCCAACAACGTGCATCTGCCCGATGCCGAGATCGAGCTGACCGCCATTCGCGCCCAGGGCGCCGGTGGGCAGAACGTCAACAAGGTCTCCAGCGCCGTGCACCTGCGCTTCGACATTCGCGCCTCATCCCTGCCGCCTTTCTACCAGGAACGCCTGTTGGCGCTGCGTGACAGCCGGATCACCAGCGATGGGGTGGTGATTCTCAAGGCCCAGCAATACCGCACCCAGGAGCAGAACCGCGCCGATGCACTGTTGCGCCTGGTGGAGTTGATCCAGGGCGCCGTCAAGGTGCAGAAGAAGCGCCGCCCGACCAAGCCGACCCTGGGTTCGCAGAAGCGTCGCCTGGAAGGCAAGGCCAAGCGGGGCAGCATCAAGGCCGGGCGCGGCAAGGTGGATTTCTAGGTCGCGCTACGGTCCTGGCGCTGTCGTGGTGCCTGGCGATACAGGTACAGGCTCAGCAGCAGCCCGCTGCAAGAGGCCAGGGCGGCGAACAGGAAGATCGAGGCGAAGCCTGCGCTGGCGGCGATCGCCCCGGCCAGCGGCCCGGTGATGCCCAGCGACAGGTCGACGAACAGCGAATAGGCCCCTACCGCCGCGCCTCGGCTGGAGGCGGGCACCAGGTTCACCGCCTCGACGCCCAGGGCCGGGAATACCAGGGAAAACCCGAAACCGCTCAGCGCCGCGCCGGCCAGGGCCCAGTGGGCGTCGCTGGCCAGCCACAGCAGCAACAGTCCCAGGGTCTCCACCGACAGGCAGGCGATCGCCACGCGAAAGCCGCCGAGACGATTGATCAGGTTGCCGAACAGCAGTCGCGCACCGATGAAGCTGGCGCCGAACAGGCTCAGGGCCAGCACCGCGTTGGACCAGTCACGGGTGGCGTAGTAGAGGGTGATGAAGGTGGCGATGGTGCCGAAGCCGATGGAGCCCAGGGCCAGCCCGCAGCCGTGGGGGAAGACCTTGCCCAGCACGTGGATGAATGGCAGGCGTTCACCGGCGACGATGGGCGCGGCGAGCTTGGGCCAGGCCAGCAGCAGGCCCAGCACGGCCAGCAGGATGATGCCCGCGCCCATGCTCCACAGTCCCAGGCGGTCGACCAGCATCACGCCCAGGGGCGCGCCGATGGCCAGCGCGCCGTAGCTGGCGATGCCATTCCAGGAGATTACCTTGGCGGTATTCTGCGCCCCGACGCGGCCGATGCCCCAGCCGATGGAGCCCGAGCCCACCAGGCTTTCCGCGCTGCCCAGTACCAGGCGCCCCAGCAGCAGGCTGGCCAGGCTCAGCACCGGCCATGCTTGCAGCCAGGCCGAAGCCAGCATGAACACGCCGCTCAGGCCGCAGCCCGCCAGGCCGTACATCACCGCGCGCTTGCTGCCCTGGTTGTCGATGATGCGCCCGGCGTAAGGGCGGCTGAGGAGGGTGGCCAGGTATTGCACGCTGATCACCAGGCCGGCGATCACCGCGCCGAAGCCCAGGTCGCTATGGACGTAGCCGGGAAGCACCGCCAGGGGTATGCCGATATTCAGGTAGCCGATGAAGGTGAACAGGACGATGGAAACGACTTGCAGCGTGACCGCCAAGGGGCGCTGGGTATCTGGCATGGGAAGGGGTCCGCTACTGCAGCTAGATAGATAGGCTGCTCATGATACCGGTGTGAGGGCGGGGGCAGGGGAAGAAATCGATGTGCCCCATGGGCTCGAGTACAGGCTCAGGTGTCCTGGTTGTCCAGCAGGCGGGTGGTGACCAGGGCGGCAAGGGCGTTTTCCCGGGTGCCGAAACGAGCCAGCAGGGCGGCCTGTTTCTCCGGGGCGAGGCGGTTCCACATCTCGATCATCTGCTGCGTGGCGCCAATCAGTACGTTGGCCTGGGTTTCGTCGAAGGTGTTGGTCATCGAGGGCTCGGGAGAGGATTCAGGCGGTGTGGAAAGCGCTTGAGTAGCGCTTTCCACACGGTCTGGCTAGAGCTTCTTCACTCTTCGCGGTCAGCCTTGCGGCTGTCGGCGGCTTCTTTCGCAGCAGGCTGTTCGGCACTGGTTTGCGGCGGGGTTGTCTGCTCAGTTTCGTGCAGGCTCGGGAAGGGGAGATTCGGGATCTCGTGCATATCGTTGCTCCTCGCAAAGTCTGTTTTTTAAATCGCTGGGTAGGTCCGCGCTTTTAAAAAAGCCTGGGCAGGATACAGCACTGGAAATGACAAAAAGATTTTTATCGCACTTTTCAGGATGAAAGGCGGTTCATCGAGGACCGATCGCCGACGAGGAGGCGCCAGGGGCCATCCTCGCCGGCAAGCCCTTGGCTAGATGACCCGGGCGATGGCTTCGGCCAGCTGATCCAGGCGGCTGGCGTCGATCCCGGCCACGTTGGCCCGGCCCGAGCTGACCATGTACACGCTGTGGTGTTCACGCAGTTCCTGGACCTGGGCGGGGCTCAGGCCGGTGTAGGAGAACATCCCGCGTTGTACGCCGATATGGGCGAAGCGCTCGGCCAGGCCATAGGGCTGCAGGGCTTCCACCAGGCCGGCACGCAGTTGCGCGATGCGCAGGCGCATGGCTTCCACTTCGTCGCTCCAGAGGCTCTTGAGCTGCGCATCGCCGAGGATGGTCGCTACCACGGCGGCGCCGTGGTCCGGTGGCGTGGACCACAGGTTGCGGGCGATGTGCGCCAGTTGGCTGCGTACGTCCAGCAGTTTCTCGGCATCCTGGGTGCAGACGATCAGGGCGCCGGTGCGGTCGCGATACAGGCCGAAGTTCTTCGAGCAGGAGCTGGTGATCAGCAGTTCCGGCAGCTGGGCGGCGAACAGCCGGACGGCCCAGGCATCCTGCTCCAGGCCATCACCGAAGCCCTGGTAGGCGAAGTCGATCAGCGGCAGCAGTTTGCGGCTGCGCACCACCTCCAGCACCCGTTGCCAGTCGGCCTGGCTCAGGTCGAAGCCGGTGGGGTTGTGGCAACAGGCGTGCAGCAGCACCACGTCGCCTTCCGGCACCTGGTTCAGGGTCGCCAGCATGGCTTCGACGTCCAGGCGGTTGTCACTGCCCACGTAGGGGTAGTGGCTGACCTTGATCCCGGCCGCGGCGAAGATGGTCTCGTGGATCGGCCAGGTCGGATCGCTCAGCCACACGCCACGGCCCGGTAGGCAGTGGGCGATGAAGTCGGCGCTCAGGCGCAGGGCACCGGTACCGCCTGGGGTCTGGGTAGCCCCGGCGCGTTGCTGGGCGATGAGCGGCGAAGCGCTGCCCAGCACCAGTTCATTGATCACCTTGCCGAAGGCCGCGTCGCCGTGGCCACCGATGTAGATCTTGGTGTCCTGGCTTTCCAGCAGGCGCTGTTCGGCCAGTTTTACCGAGCGCGGGATCGGCGTCAGGCCCTGGGCGTCCTTGTAGACCCCCACGCCCAGGTCGAACTTGCGCGGGTTGGGGTCGCTGGCGTAGGCCCCCATCAGGCCGAGAATCGGGTCGCCAGGCACACGACCGATGGCGTCGAAATGCATTACTTGCGTCCTTCTGCGGTCTTGGCCACTTCGTCGGTGCGGGCGGCCATGATGAAGTCGTTGCGGTGCAGGCCCTTGATGGAGTGGCTCCACCAGGTCACGGTCACCTTGCCCCATTCGGTCAGCAGGCCCGGGTGATGGCCTTCGGCCTCGGAGATCTCGCCCATGGCGTTGGTGAAGGCCAGGGCGAACTTGAAGTTCTTGAACAGGAAGACTTTTTCCAGCTGCATCACGCCGTCGCGAACTTCGATGTTCCAGTCAGGGATCTGCTTGATCAGCACCGGCAGTTCTTCGTCGCTGACCTGGGGGGCATCGGCGCGGCAGGCTTCGCAATGGGCTTGGTTCAGAGCGGTCATGGTGTATTCCCGAAATCGATTCTTGTTGGGGCAGGCTGGGGAAAACTGCTGCGCTGGGCAATCTCTTCCGGGTATCGGCGAAAAATGTCGGTCCGACGTGGCCGGGCCGCCATTTGTCACCTGTCCCAGGCGGGATTGCCTGCGCTCGTGAGATTTCGCGCAGCCCGTGGACGTTACTATCTTTCGCAGCGGCTCGCGAGTGCGGGCCGCTCAGGCCGCCTTGGGTTTTGGCGGAAACTTGGGTGCGTGCAGGCCCAGCTGCATGCCTTGGTGGACCAGGGCCATGATGTCTTCATGGGCCAGGTCGAACAGGCGCTTGAGCTCGGGCAGGACGAAGTAGATCGGCTGCAGGATGTCGATGCGATACGGCGTGCGCATGGCTTCCAGCGGGTCGAAGGCCTGGTGCTCCGGCTCTTCGGAGAGGCTGTAGACGGTTTCCTTGGGCGAAGACAGGATGCCGCCGCCATAGATGCGCCGGCCGGCTGGGGTCTCCACCAGGCCGAACTCGATGGTCATCCAGTACAGGCGGGCCAGGTATACCCGTTCTTCCTTGGTGGCTTGCAAGCCGAGCTTGCCGTAGGTGTGGGTGAACTCGGCGAACCAGGGGTTGGTCAGCAGCGGGCAGTGGCCGAAGATCTCGTGGAAAATGTCCGGTTCTTGCAGGTAGTCCAGTTCTTCGCGGGTGCGGATGAAGGTCGCCACTGGGAAGCGCTTGCTGGCCAGCAGTTCGAAAAAGGTCTGGAAGGGAATCAGCGCCGGGACCCGGGCCACTTGCCAGCCGGTGGTTTCGCCCAGGACCTTGTTGATTTCGCCGAGCTGCGGAATGCGATCGTGGGGCAGACCCAGCTTCTCGATGCCATCCACGTACTCCTGGCATGCACGGCCCTCGATCACTTTCAACTGGCGAGTGATCAGGGTGTTCCACACCGCGTGTTCTTCGGGTGGATAGTCGATAAAACCTTGCGCGTCGGGCTCGCGGGCCACGTACTGCGTCTGCTTCATGCTGCTCTCCTGCCAGGGGATGCGTTCTTGTTATGAATGACCCCAGTGATACGCCAGGGTGCGATGCTTTGCAGCAGCTGGCGGTGGTTGTAAGGACGCCTTTGAGTGACTTTTCTGTAAAATTTTCGTTACGAAATTGGCGCAAGCCCTGCACCACTGGGGATGAACGATTTGAAAATAGCGGAAGCTGTCACATAATCTTGACGATTATCTGCGGCCTCCAGCAGAAACTTTGCTGGTCATGACGCCAAAAGCGTCGTCAGTCGGCGTTTATGCCCCCTATATTTCCTTTCGGGCCTTTATTCCATGCGCATCAAAGTTCACTGCCAGAACCGCATCGGCATCCTGCGGGACATCCTCAACCTGCTGGTGGAGTACGGCATCAACGTTGCCCGGGGCGAGGTGGGGGGGGAGCATGGCAACGCCATCTACCTGCACTGCCCGAACCTGATCAACCTGCAGTTCCAGGCCCTGCGGCCCAAGTTCGAATCCATCACCGGGGTGTTCGGGGTCAAGCGCGTCGGCTTGATGCCCAGCGAGCGCCGGCACATGGAGCTCAACGCGCTGCTGGGGGCCCTGGACTTTCCTGTGCTGTCCATCGATATGGGCGGTTCCATCGTCGCCGCCAACCGTGCCGCCGCCCAATTGCTGGGGGTGCGGGTCGACGAGGTGCCGGGCATTCCGCTGTCGCGCTATGCCGAGGATTTCGACCTGCCGGAGTTGGTGCGGGCCAACAAGTCGCGGATCAACGGGTTGCGGGTCAAGGTCAAGGGTGACGTATTCCTGGCGGATATCGCACCCTTGCAGTCCGAGCATGACGATAGCGAGGCCATGGCTGGCGCGGTGCTGACCCTGCATCGCGCGGACCGGGTCGGCGAGCGTATCTACAACGTACGCAAGCAGGAACTACGTGGCTTCGACAGTATCTTCCAGAGCTCCAAGGTGATGGCGGCGGTGGTGCGCGAGGCGCGGCGCATGGCGCCCCTGGACGCACCACTATTGATCGAAGGGGAAACTGGCACCGGCAAGGAGCTGCTGGCCCGCGCCTGTCATTTGGCCAGCCCGCGCGGCCAGTCGCCGTTGATGGCGTTGAACTGCGCCGGGCTACCCGAGTCAATGGCCGAAACCGAACTGTTCGGTTACGGCCCCGGGGCGTTCGAAGGCGCCCGGGCGGAAGGCAAGCTGGGCCTGCTGGAGTTGACGGCGGGCGGCACCCTGTTCCTCGATGGCGTGGGGGAAATGAGCCCGCGGCTGCAGGTCAAGTTGCTGCGCTTTTTGCAGGACGGCTGTTTCCGCCGGGTCGGCAGCGACGAAGAGGTGTACCTGGATGTGCGGGTGATTTGCGCCACCCAGCTGGATCTGTCCGAGCTCTGTGCCCGGGGCGAGTTCCGCCAGGATCTCTACCACCGGCTCAATGTGCTGTCCCTGCACATTCCGCCGCTGCGCGAGTGCCTGGATGGCCTCGCGCCCCTGGTGGAGCATTTTCTCGACCAGGCCAGTCGGCAGATCGGCTGCCCCTTGCCGCAGCTGGCCCCGGCAGCCATGGAGCGGCTTAGCCACTACCATTGGCCGGGCAACGTCCGGCAGTTGGAAAACGTGCTGTTCCAGGCGGTGTCGTTGTGCGATGGCGGCATGGTCAAGGCCGAGCATATCCGCTTGCCGGACTATGGTGCGCGCCAACCCCTTGGCGAGTTTTCCCTGGAAGGCGGGCTGGAGCAGATCGTCGGGCGCTTCGAGAAAGCCGTGCTCGAAAGCCTCTATGCCGAATTTCCCAGCAGCCGCCAGTTGGGCAAGCGCCTGGGGGTGTCCCATACCACCATCGCCAACAAGCTGCGCCAGTACGAGGTCGGCAAGGAGTCCCAGGAATGAAAAAGCCCCGCTGCAGCGGGGCTTTTTCATGGGGCGGGTCGGGCTTCAGATGTGGAAGTAGCCGACGCAGGAGTCGAACGGCAGGCGCTTGAGTTCGATCTTGTTCATGTCGAACACTTCGCGCAGGGCCTTGGTTTCACCCGGGAAGTTGCGATAGGCGACTTCGTCGAGAACCACGATGGCGCCCTTGGGCATGTAGGGCAGGAACGTCTCCAGGGCGACCTTGGTCGGCTCGTACAGGTCGGTGTCGAGGATCAGCATGGCCACCACCAGGTCTGGACGCGACTTGACGAATTCCGGCGCGGTCTTGCAGATGTCGCCCTTGACCAGTTCGCAGCGGGGAATGCGGTTGACCGGGCGCAGCAGGTCGTTGGCGTCGATCATGTCCTGGATCAGCGATTGGTCGGTGTCGGAGAACATGGTTTCGTTGATGTCGGCCGGGTCTTCATCCTTGTTGATGCTGGTGAAGCCTTCGAAAGTGTCGAAGCCGACGATGGAGCGGTTGATCGCATAGGGCTCGAGGATCATCGACAGGTGCATGTAGAGCATCAGCGAGTTGCCCTTGTACACGCCGCACTCGATGATCGCGCCGGGGACATCCATGACTTTCTTGAACAGTTCCATGCGCGACAATGCCGCAGTGACGTTGATGCGGTTGGCGAACACGAACGGCGCGTCGGCGACGTATTCGGCGTCGACCCGTTTGAGCACCCCGGCACGGGTGGCGTTGTATTCGGCTTCGGCAGGGGTGAGGCGACGTTTGGTCATGGATGCAATCCTTGGAAATTCGAGAAGTCGTGGGCGTGGAAATAGTCTTTGAAGCCGGAGCCGACGTCTGGGCAGGCGCTGTCGACGTTGGGGGCTCCGCGATTGTGTTTCAGGTCGTCCAGGTGCATCAGGCGGAAATCCACGCTGAAGCGCGTGCGATCGGTGTGGTTGGCGACGGTGCCGTGCAGGTGCGAGCCGGAGAAGACCAGCATCTCGCCGCAGTTGCCGGCGATACGGATCTCCGATGAGGCATCGATCTCACCCAGGGGGACGGGGTGGACCCGTACTTCCTCGGTCAGGTTGTCCTTGGCCTTGTGGCGCTGGTTGCTGATCCAGTCCTTTAGGCTCCAGTCCTTGGAGGTGTTGGGGACCGGCTTATCGAAATAGCTCGGGTTGATCATCATGGTCTGGTCCGGGGTGATGCTGTAGACCGGCATCCAGGTGTTGATCTGGCAGTCGACGCTGCCGTACCAGCTGTCACGATGGGGTTTGTAGGCGTAGCTGACGCCGGCGTGCAGGTAGTCGTAGTTGGGCACGACACGCAGGCGTGGCACGTCGAAGATGTACTCGTGCGGATCGAGGCCGACTTCGTGGATGAAGCCGAGGATCAATTCCTTGACGCGCTGGCTATTGGTGAACTGGCCCTTGAGGCGTGTGACCCGGGTGACGAATTCTTCCACCGGCATCAGGGTGTGCAGGGCCTGGTGATTCTTTTCGCCGTCGAAGGCCGCGGTGATGTTTTCCTTGGCGAATTCGCATAGTTCCTTGGCGGTAGCCAGTTGGGTATCCAGGAAAATGTCTCCTGAATAGATGGCTTCCTTGAAGTCAGCTTTCTTTCTCAGCTGATTGAGGTGCAGGTTCAAAGCGGTTCTCCTTGGCGGTCACTGGCTAGAGTGTCGGCCACCCCTGCGCAAACTGAAGTCGCAATGGCCGGACGCTGTCCCTAGCAAGATCCGTTCTCAAAGCCCCGCGGCCATGGAATTGTCCGAGGCGCGACCCGGACTTGCCGGTAGCGGCATAAGTCCGCCGTTTTTTCGTCTCTGGGTTCCTCCTTGAAATCAACTGACTTGCGCCAAAGTCCCGCCTGGCATGGTGTGTGCTGGCGAAAATGAAAGTTGGTGCAGAAATTGCTTAGGCCATGCCCAGTACAGCGGCGGGCGGCAAACGTCCGGCAGATGAGGAACGACAGTGGACAAGTACCTTTATGTGGCGATGACCGGCGCCAGCCAGAACGCCCTGGCGCAAAAGGCCCATGCCAACAATTTGGCGAACATCTCCACCAACGGTTTTCAGCGGGACCTGGAGCAGGCTCGTGCGATGCCGGTGTTTGGTGACAGTTTTCCGGCGCGGGCGTTTGCCATGAGCGAGCGCCCGGCGACGGATTTCTCCCAGGGTTCGCTGGTCGAGACCGGTCGTGACCTGGACGTGGCCGTCAGCGGCCGGGGCTGGATCGCCGTGCAGAGTCCCGACGGCAGCGAAAGCTATGTGCGCACCGGCAGCTTGAATGTCGACGCCCTGGGGGTTCTGCGTGCCGGCAACGGCATGCCGGTGATGGGTAACGGTGGTCCTATCGCCGTGCCGCCCGAGCAGAAGATCGAAGTCGGCCAGGATGGCACCATCACCATCCGTGCCATGGGCGAAGGTCCGCGGGTGCTGGCCGAGGTCGACCGCATCAAGCTGGTCAACCCCGATACCCGCAACCTGGCCAAAGGCCTGGATGGCTCGATCAAGACCAAGGACGGCCAGCCCGCCGCGGCCGATGCCAGCGTGCAGTTGGTCTCGGGTTTCCTCGAGTCGAGCAACGTCAATGCGGTGGAAGAAATGACCGCGGTGCTGGCCCTGTCCCGGCAGTTCGAGTTGCACGTCAAGATGATGAACAGCGCCAAAGAAGACGACCAGGCCATGGCTCGGGTCTTGCAGATCAGCTAATTACCAGTACCTAGCGCCGTAAAACAGGCGCACGAGGAGAATCGAATGCTTCCGGCTCTATGGGTTGCCAAAACCGGCCTGTCCGCCCAGGACACCAACCTGAGTGTTATTTCCAACAACCTGGCGAACGTTTCGACCACGGGTTTCAAGCGTGACCGTGCCGAGTTCCAGGACCTGCTGTACCAGATCAAGCGCCAGCCGGGTGCCCAGTCGACCCAGGACAGCGAACTGCCTTCCGGCCTGCAGGTCGGTACCGGTGTGCGCATCGTCGGCACCCAGAAGAACTTCAGTGCCGGTAGCTTGCAGACCACCCAGCAGCCGTTGGACCTGGCGATCAACGGCCGTGGCTTCTTCCAGATCCTGCAGCCCGATGGCACGACTTCCTATACCCGCGACGGCACTTTCCACCTCAATTCCAATGGCCAGATCGTCACCGCCAATGGTTTCGCCCTGGAGCCGGCGATCGTCGTACCTGACAACGCGCAGACCTTCACCGTGGGCAACGACGGCACCGTCTCCATCACCGTGGCCGGCAACCCCGCGTCCCAGGTGATCGGCAACCTGCAGACCGCCGACTTCATCAACCCGGCCGGCCTGCAAGCGCTGGGCAACAACCTGTTCCTGGAGACCGCTGCCAGTGGTGCGCCACAGATCGGCACCCCGGGCTTGAACGGCTTCGGCACCACGCTGCAGAACACCCTGGAAGCCTCCAACGTCAGCACCGTGGAAGAGATGGTCAACATGATCACCACCCAGCGGGCCTACGAGATGAACTCCAAGGTGATCTCCACCGCCGACCAGATGCTGTCGTTCGTAACGCAGAAGCTGTAATCAAGTCTTGAGGCCGTCATGAGTCGATGACGTGCCGGTAACATCGTGAGGAAGGTCATGAATCGGTTTATCTGTGTGTTAGCGCTGAGTGGGAGTGCCGTGCTCGCGGGCTGTGTCGCCCCGCCACCCAAGCCCAATGACCCTTACTACGCGCCAGTGTTGCCGCGCACGCCGCTGCCTTCGGCCTCCAACAACGGTTCGATCTACCAGGCCGGCTTCGAGCAGAGCCTGTATACCGATCGCAAGGCGTTCCGGGTCGGCGACATCATCACCATCACCCTGAACGAGCGGACCGCGGCCAGCAAGGGCGCCAACTCGGCGTCGAGCAAGAACAGCAGCAACAGCATCGGCCTGACGTCGTTGTTCGGCGCGGTGCCCAACACCAACAACCCGTTCGGCGATGGCGACCTGAGCTTGAATGCCGGCTACAAGGGTGATCGCTCTACCAAGGGCGATAGCAAGGCGGCGCAAAGCAACAGCCTGACCGGTTCGATCACCGTCACCGTGGCCGATGTGCTGCCCAACGGTATCCTCGCCGTGCGTGGCGAGAAGTGGATGACCCTCAATACCGGTGATGAGCTGGTGCGCATTGCCGGCTTGATCCGTGCGGACGATATCGCCACGGACAACACCGTGTCTTCGACCCGGGTGGCGGATGCACGTATCACCTATTCGGGAACCGGGTCGTTCGCCGACGCCAACCAGCCAGGCTGGTTCGATCGTTTCTTCCTCAGCCCGCTGTTCCCTTTCTAGGCGCACTATGTTGAATTTCAAGCACCTGATGGCGGCCGCCTTGTTGCTGTCCATGTCCCTCGGCGCCCAGGCCGAACGGCTCAAGGACATCGCCAGTATTTCCGGCGTGCGCTCCAACCAATTGATCGGCTATGGCCTGGTGGTCGGGCTCAATGGCTCGGGTGACCAGACCACCCAGACGCCGTTCACCTTGCAGACCTTCAACAACATGCTGTCGCAGTTCGGCATCAAGGTCCCGCCTGGATCGGGCAACGTGCAGCTCAAGAACGTCGCGGCAGTGTCGGTCAGTGCCGACCTGCCGGCGTTCGCCAAGCCGGGCCAGCAAGTGGATATCACGGTTTCGTCCATCGGTAACGCCAAGAGCCTGCGTGGTGGCACCCTGTTGCTGACCCCCCTCAAGGGGATCGACGGCAACGTCTACGCCATCGCCCAGGGCAACCTGGTGGTGGGTGGTTTCGATGCCGAAGGCCGGGATGGTTCCAAGATCACCGTCAACGTGCCGTCGGCGGGGCGAATCCCGGGCGGGGCCTCGGTGGAACGCGCGGTGCCCAGTGGCTTCAACCAGGGCAACAGCCTGACCCTGAACCTCAATCGTTCGGACTTCACCACCGCCAAGCGCATCGTCGACAAGATCAACGACATGCTCGGCCCGGGCGTGGCCCAGGCCATCGATGGCGGTTCGATCCGCGTGACTGCACCGCTGGACCCGAGCCAGCGGGTGGACTACCTGTCGATCCTGGAGAACCTGGAGATCGATCCGGGCCAGGCGGTGGCCAAGGTCATCATCAATTCCCGCACCGGCACCATCGTGATCGGCCAGAACGTCAAGGTCTCGCCTGCGGCGGTGACCCACGGCAGCCTGACGGTGACCATCACCGAGGATCCGATCGTCAGCCAGCCTGGTCCCCTGTCCAATGGCCAGACCGCCGTGGTGCCGCGCTCGCGGGTCAATGCCCAGCAGGAGGCCAAGCCGATGTTCAAGTTCGGCCCGGGCACTACCCTCGACGAGATCGTGCGGGCGGTGAATCAGGTGGGGGCGGCGCCAGGCGACCTGATGGCGATTCTCGAAGCCCTGAAACAGGCCGGCGCCTTGCAGGCCGACCTGATCGTGATTTGAGGGGTGGCCATGGATATACATAAGAGCGGTCTGGTCGCCAGTGGTGACTCCGGAGCCTATTCCGACCTCAATCGCCTGCAGCAACTGAAGGTTGGCGACACGAACAGCGAGGCCAACGTGCGCAAGGTGGCGCAGGAGTTCGAGTCGCTGTTCCTCAACGAAATGCTCAAGTCCATGCGCAAGGCCACCGATGTGCTGGCCCAGGACAACCCGCTCAATACCCCGACCACCAAGCAGTACCAGGACATGTACGACCAGCAGTTGGCGGTGTCCTTGTCCCGCGAGGGTGGCGGTATCGGCCTGGCCAACGTGCTGGTGCGCCAGATGATGCAGAACAAGCCAAGGGCGGCGCCCACCGGGCTGACCTCGGCACCGCCGGTCGCTGCGCCAGTCGCCACGCCGACGCCGATCGCCGCCGGTACCGCAGCCCAGGATGGTCCGCTGAGCCGGCTCAACGGCCAGCGGCCGTTGTGGGCCTCGCGTACTGCCGATCCGGTACGTACCAGCCTGGCCCACAACGACATGGCCTTGCTCAACCAGCGGCGCTTATCGCTGCCGAGCAAGCTCACCGATCGCCTGCTGGCCGGCATCGTGCCTTCGGCGGGAGGTGTGGAAGCCACTGCGCAGAACGCCGCGCCTACCCGCAATAGCGCGGCCGCCGATGCGGTGTTGCGGGGTGAGTGGCGGGTCAACCAAGGGTATGCCGCGTCCCAGGGCAAGATGCGCATCCATGGCCGGGCCGTGGCCCAGCCACCATTGGCGCCGGCCAAGCGTGCCTTCGGATCGTCCGATGAGTTCGTCGCCACCATGCTGCCGATGGCGGAGCAGGCGGCCAGGCGTATTGGTGTGGATCCACGCTACCTGGTGGCCCAGGCGGCCCTGGAAACCGGTTGGGGCAAGTCGGTCATGCGCCAGCAGGATGGTCGCAGCAGTCATAACCTGTTCGGGATCAAGGCCGGCAGCAGTTGGCAGGGCGCCCAGGCCCGGGCGATCACCAGCGAGTTTCGCAACGGTCAGATGGTCAAGGAGACGGCGGCGTTCCGTTCCTACGATTCGTACCAGGACAGCTTCCACGATCTGGTGACCTTGCTGCAGAGCAATAATCGCTATCAAGAAGTGCTGAAGGTGGCCGATAAACCAGAACAGTTTGTTCGCGAGTTGCAAAAAGCCGGGTATGCAACCGACCCGGATTACGCAAGCAAGATTTCGCAGATAGCCAAGCAGATGAAGAGTTACCAGAACTACGCTGCGGCAGGCGCTCCCACGAATTTATAAGGTCTGAATCATGAGTTTGCTCAATATCGGGATGTCCGGGCTGGCTGCCAGCCAATCGTCTTTGATGACCACGGGTAACAACATCGCCAACGCTGATACCGCCGGGTATTCGCGGCAGCAGACCGTACAGGGCACCAAGGCCTCCAGCCAGTTCGGCAACGTCTTCATCGGCACCGGCACCACCCTGGCTGACGTGCGCCGGGTGTACAACAGCTTCCTCGACGCCCAGCTGCGTACCGCGACCTCGCTCAATAGCGACGTGGCGGCTTACCAGCAGCAGATCACGCCGATCGACAAGCTGCTCTCCGAGACCGGTACCGGCATGACTGGCGCGTTGACCAAGTTCTTCGCCTCGGTGCAGAACCTCAATGCCAAGCCTACCGATGAAGCCTCCCGGCAGCTGCTGCTCAGCGATGCCCAGGCGCTGAGCAATCGCTTCAACTCGGTTTCCAGCCAGCTCAAAGAGCAGAACAACACGATCAACGGCAACCTGTCGACCATGGCCGACCAGGTCAACAAGCTCGCCACCACCGTGGCCCAGCTAAACCAGAAGATTTCCGAGCTGTCGAGCGACGGCAAGGGCATGCCCAACGACCTGCTCGACGCCCGTAACGAGACCGTGCGCCAGCTGTCCACCTTCATCGGTGTGCAAGTGTCCGAGCGTGGCTCCAGCGTCGACCTGTACCTGGGCAGCGGCCAGCCGCTGGTGATGGGCAACAGCGCCAACTCCCTGGAAGTGGTGCCGGGCAAGAACGACCCGACCCGCTCCATGTTGCAGATCAACCGCGGTAGCAGCACCGTGGACATCACTAATCTCACCACCGGTGGCGAGATCGGCGGCCTGCTGCGTTATCGCAGCGAGGTGCTGGACCCGGCGATGAACGAGCTGGGGCGCGTGGCCCTGGTGGTTGCCGACCAGATGAACAGCCAGATGGCCCAGGGCATCGACAAGAACGGTGAGTTCGGTGGCAATCTGTTCAATGACATCAACAGCGCTCGCCTGATCAGCCAGCGCAGCATCGCCAGCGCCGGTAACAACACCGCTTCGGGCAACTTCGATGTCACCATCAAGGATTCCGGCAAGCTGACCACCAGCGACTACACGGTGACCTTCAGTAGCCCGACCGACTACAGCGTCAAGCGTTCCGATGGCACTGACCTGGGCTCCTTCAGCACCACCACCAACCCACCGCCGGTCATCGATGGCTTCGCGTTGAAGCTCAATGGCAGCGCTGCCGTGGGCGACAGTTTCAAGATCACCCCGACCCGCAATGCTGCGAACGCGATCCAGACCGAGATGACCGATGCCAAGCGCCTGGCGATCGCCGCGCCGCTCAAGGCCGAGATCGCCGCCGGGGTCAAGAGCTCGCTGAGCATCGGCTCGCAGCCATCGCTGGTAACGCCGATCGACAACTACGACGCGGCCGCCAAGCTGGAAATGCAGACCGCACTGAAGAACTCCGGTCCGGTGAAAGTGGTGTTCAACGCACCTGCCGGCGGCAGCCAGACCTACGACTATTTCGATGCCAAGGGCACGAAGATGGGCAGTGGCACCATCGTTCCCGGGCAGACCAATACCCTCAACCTGAACATCAAGATGGTCGATGCCAGCGGTGCGCCGATCCTCGATGGCGCCGGTGTGCAGAAAACCTTCGCGGTGAAGATGGATGTGGCGGGTGCGCCGAACTCCGGCGACAGCATGAACATCTCGGTCAACGGCGCCGGCTCTTCGGACAACCGCAACGGCTTGGCGCTGGCCGGCTTGCAGAGCAAGCAGACCGTCGATACCGGTTCGGCGAGCAAGGGCATCACCCTGGTGGATGCCTACGGCAAGCTGATCGAGAACGTCGGCGCCAAGGCCAGCCAGGCCAAGCTCGATTCGGCCGCCAACGGGGTGATCCTGAGCAACGCCAAGGGCGCGCGTGATTCGCTGTCGGGGGTCAACCTGGATGACGAGACCGGCAACCTGGTCAAGTACCAGCAGTACTACACCGCGTCTTCGCAGATCATCAAGGCCGCGCAAACCATCTTCAGCACGCTGATCAGCAGCCTTTAAGGAGCCGTAGCCCATGCGTATTTCCACTGCTCAGTTCTTCGAGACTTCGGCTTCCAACTACCAGCGCAACTTCTCCAACGTGGTCAAGAGCAGCGAAGAGGCCAGCAGCCTGGTGCGGATCAATACCGCGGCCGACGACCCGGTAGGCGCGGCGCGCCTGCTGCAACTGGATCAGCAGGCTTCGCTGCTAGGCCAGTACAAGACCAATACCACTTCGATCAAGGCCTCCCTGGGCCAGACCGAATCGGTGATGACCAGCATCAACAACGTCCTGACCCGCGCCAAGGAACTGGCCGCCGGTGCCGGCAACGCTGGTTATACCGACAAGGACCGCCAGGCCAATGCTTCGGAGCTGGGGCAGATCGAAGAGCAGTTGCTGAGTCTGATGAATACCCAGGACGCCAACGGCAAGTACATCTTCGGCGGCTCCAAGGACGACGTGCCGCCGTTCACTCGCAACTCCGACGGCACCTACAGCTACAACGGCGACCAGAGCAGCCTGATGCTGCCGGTAGGCGATACCATGCTGATGGCCGCCAACAGCACCGGCTGGGACGTGTTCCAGAAGGCGCCCAACACCAGCCGTACCCAGGTCACCACCCAGACCGCGCCGGTTCCTGACAATGGCACGGTATTCCTGTCCAACGGCCAGATGTCCAACGCCGGCAAGTACAACACCGATTTCCGCAAGGGCGAGCCCTACAGCATATCGTTCGTCAGTGCCACCCAGCTGAAGATCACCGATGCCGCTGGCAACGACGTGACTGCCGAGGCCAGCCAGGGCGGCGTGATCGGCAACACTCCGAACCAGTCGGTGAGCTTCCGTGGTGTCGACCTGAACCTGAACGTCAACCTCAAGACGGGTGACAATGCTGCCGTGCTGCTGCCGCAGTACTCCTTCAGCCTGGGTTCCAAGCCCGATAGCTTCAACGTCGCGCGTGGCCCGGCTAACCCCAGCACCGCCCAGGTCTCCAGCGCCAGCGTGACCAACCAGGCGAACTACAATTCGACCTTCCCCAGCGGTTCGGCGGTGCTGAAGTTCACCAGCGCAACCGATTTCGATCTGTATGCCGCGCCGCTGACCGCCGACAGCAAGCCGGTATCTTCCGGCACCCTGGCAGGCAACGTGGCTACCGCGGCGGGTGTGAGCTTCAACCTGAGCGGTACCCCGGCGGCCAACGACCAGTTCAGCGTCGCGGTCAACACCCACGAGACCCAGAACATCCTGGATACCGTGAGCCAGTTGAAAAGCGCCTTGAATACTCCGACCGACGGCAACGCCGTGGCCACCCAGAAACAACTGGCCGACCTGGCTTCGGGCATGGCCAACCTGGCCAGCGGTACCGACCAGCTGACGGTCGGCATCAGTTCGGTGGGCGGCCGTGGTTCGGCCCTGGATACCCAGGTCGAGATCAATACCAACCTGGCGGCGGCCAACACCACTACCCGCTCGGCGATCGCCGATTCCGATCCTGCCGAGGTGATGACGCGCCTGACCCTGCAACAGACCATGCTGCAGGCCTCGCAGCTGGCCTTCAGCAAGATCAGCCAACTCGGCCTGTTCAACCAGGGCTGAGCCCGGCCCGTGGCGCCCTGAGCGGGGCGCCACGGCCGTCGAGCCACCAACCGTCTTTCTACAAGCGGTTCCGCAGTCCTGGCCTTGCTGCCCAGGCTCGCCGCTCGAGAGTTTCCCGCCGTGAACCAAGCGCCCCTCGTTAGCATCGTCATCCCCGCCTTCAATTCGCGTTTTTTCGCCCAGGCCCTGGAAAGTGCCCTGGCGCAGAGCTACCACCCCCTGGAAATCGTCGTGTGCGACGACAGCGCCGGCGATGACATCCAGCGTATCGTCGAAGGTCTGGTGGAGCCGGCGCATCCGGTGCGCTACCTGCGCAACCCGCGACGCCTGGGGTTGCAGCGCAACATCCTGCGGTGCGTGGAAGAGGCCCGGGGAGAGCTGCTCAAGATTCTTTGCGACGACGATCGTCTGTTCGCCCCGAGTATCGCCTTGCAAGCCCCGGCGCTGGCCGAGCATCCGGAGGTCAGCCTGGTGTGCGGGCTGCGGATATTCAGTGATGCCGGGAGCTCGGCCCTGCCCTCGCGTGTGGAAAACAGTTGTTTTTCCCTCTGCGACTCGCTGTTCAAGGGCGACGATATGCTGGCGATCCTCGAGGCTTGGCAGAGTAGCTACCTGGGTAATTTCAGTTCATCGTTGATGCGCCGTGCCGATGTGCTGGAGTTGCTGCCGGCATTGATCCAGGAAGGCGCCGGCTTTGTCGCTCTGCTGGATACGGCCTTGTTCATCTGCCTGTTGCGGCGTGGCAATCTGGTGGCGCTCAATACCGTCTTGAGCAGTGAGCGGCTTTATCCTGGCCGCCTCAGCGGAACTCCGGAAATGCTCAAGCTGGCCAGCACCGAATGGGGCTGGTTGAAGCAGATGCTGGCCGCGCGGGCCGGCGAATCGGCGCCGGCTTCCGGCTGGGTGCGCTATGTGGACCTGGTTCGGGCCCATGTGCAGCCACGCCAGTGGCAAGAGCTGTGCGTGACCCGGGTGCTGGGCAATCGCGAGACCGTGATCCATGGGCGGGTCGGTGGTGCGAGCCAGAGCTACGAGGAGTTCTATCGCGAGTGGCTGGCGAATCGCTGCTTGTCCAAACCCGAGCGGCGACACCTGCCCCAGCGTATCGAGAGCTGGCCGCGGCAGGTGCGCATCGTGCCGGTGATCCTCGATGTCGAGGGTTCCGCTAAGGCGCTCGAGCGTACCCTGGACAGCCTGGATGCCCAGTTGTATCCGCCCCGGGCGGTGCTGTTGCTGTCCGGGGCCGATTGCCCGGAGCGGCCATGGCTACTCCAGCAACCCCTGCGCAGCGATTGGTCCCGGCAGCTCAATGAGCTGGTGCCGCAATTGGAAGGCTGTGACTGGTTCTACTTGCTGCAGGCCGGTGATCGCCTGTCGGCCTCGGCGTTGCTGGTGCTGGCCGAGCGCATTGCCCATGACCCGGCAATGCTTTGCGCCTACAGCGACGAGGGAGCTCTGGTGGAAGGGGAGTCCACCGAGCCGGTATTCAAGCCTGATTTCAACCTCGACCTCATGCGTTCCTATCCCTATGTCGGGCGTGCCCTGGCTTTCTCCCGTGAGCGTTTCCTCGCCGAGGGCGGGTTCGATCCGGTTCGCGGCGAGCTGGCTGCCCACGATCTGCTCTGGCGCCTGGTGGAAGCCGCAGGGCCGCAGGCCATCGAGCATATCGCCGAGATCCAGTTGGAGTCGGAGTTTTCCTTCGCCCAATGGTTGTCGCGGCCACAGGTGATAGAGGCCAGCGAGGGGTTGGTGAGTGCCCACTTGCAGCGTATCGGCGTGGAGCACCGGATCTGCCACGATGATCTGCCATTGCTCAATCGCATCGATTACTTGCATGGCAAACGTCCGCTGGTGTCGATCATCGTTACTTGTGGTGATTCCTTGGCCACCTTGCAGCGTTGCGTCGAAAGCCTGGTCGAGCAGACGGCCTACAACCACTACGAGATTCTGCTGGTGGATTCCGGTAGTCGCGATCCGGCCATGGCCGGCTGGCTGACGGCCATGGCGCAGTTGGGGGCTTCCTTGCTGCGCGTGCTGCCCTACGACGGCCCCGCCGGGCAGGCGGCCTTGATCAACGCCGTCGCGACCCAGGCCCGTGGCGAGTACCTGCTGTTGCTCAGCCATGATGCGCGGATCTGTAGCGGCGACTGGCTGGACGAGCTACTCAACCAGGCCCAGCGTCCGGAAGTAGGGGTGGTGGGAGCGCGGATCCTGGCGGACGATGGCTCCATCCTGCATGCCGGGCAGGTACTGGGGCTGGCCGGCCCGGTGGGCTCGCCCTTCGTCGGGGAAGCCTTCGGTGCCCGTGGCTACATGCAGCGTTTGCAGGTGGTACAGAACTGGAGTGCGGTCAGTGCCGATTGCCTGATGGTGCGAAAGGAGGTCTTCGACAGTGTTGGTGGCCTGGACCAGGAGGATTTCACTGGGGCTCTGGGGGCTGCCGATTTGTGCCTGCGAATCGACCGTAGTGGCTACCTGGTGGTCTGGACTCCCTATGCCACCTTGATGTGGGGGGCCGCCTCGGAGGTCGAGAGGTCTGTGGCGCAGCAGGCGCAGGTGGTCGACCAGGAGATCTTCCATAGCCGCTGGTTGCCGAGGATCGCCCGTGATCCGGCCTACAATCCGGCCCTGAGCCTGGGGTTCTCCAGCTTCAGCCTGGAGCCGACGTTGCGCAACAACTGGAACCCGTTCAGCAGTCGTGACCTGCCCCTGATCCTGGGATTGCCGGTCAACAGCACCGCAGCCGGTCATTACCGGGTCACTGGGCCGCTCAGTGCCCTGGAGGAGTCCGGCCGGGTGATCGCCCGGGTGTCCTACGAGTCGCCCTCGACGGTCGAGATCGAGCGTCTGTCTCCCGATACCATCGTGCTTCAAGGACGCTACAGCGAGGGGGCAGTCAACGACATCCTGCGCATGAAAAAGTATTCCAGCGCGCTGCGGATCTACGAGCTTGACGACTATGTGATCAGTGCGCCGAAGAAGAACAGCCACACCCGCAACAAGCCTGCCAATACCGAGCAAATGGTGCGTGATGGCATCGCCTTGTGCGATCGGGTGGTGGTGACCACCCAACCCCTGGCCGACGCGTTGTCCAGCATGCACAGCGATATCCGGGTGGTGCCCAACATGCTCGCACCGGACCCCTGGGCGACCCTGACCAGTCGCCGGGCTACTTCCAGCAAGCCACGGGTGGGCTGGGGCGGTGGCACCAGCCATACCGGCGATCTGGAAATCATCGCCGATGTGGTGCGCGAGCTGGCCAACGACGTGGAGTGGGTGTTCTTCGGGATGTGCCCTGATGAGCTGCGTCCGTATGTGCATGAGTTCTATCCGGCGATCAACTTGCAGAATTATCCGTACAAGCTGGCCAGCCTGAACCTGGACCTGGCCCTGGCGCCCCTGGAGTTCCATATCTTCAACGACTGCAAGAGCAACCTGCGGCTCCTGGAGTACGGTGCTTGCGGCTACCCGGTGATCTGCACCGACACCGAGGCCTATCGCGGTTTCCTGCCGTGCACCAGGGTCTACAGCAACAGCACCGAGGAGTGGTTGCAGGCGATCCGCATGCACCTGGCCGACCCGGCCGCCAGCTATCGCATGGGCGATGAGCTGCGCGAAGCGGTGCATCGCGATTTCATGCTGCGCAGCGATAACCTGCAGCACTGGCTGTGGGGCTGGCTGCCGGACTGACCCGCTAGTCGAAGAAACCAGGCCATGTCGGCCTGGTTTTTTTTCGCCCGTTTTTTTGGGGTGGCCTGGGTTCCGGTTCGAATACCGGCTCTGGGCATGTTCTCCTCCCGGCTCTTGTCGGGCAGGCCCGGTGCAGCCTGGACGAATAGCTGGCGCGTTTCCTGCAAGCCCCCATGGCAATCGCCATAAAACGAGCGTTTCCGGCTCGTTCGTCAGTGCAGAGCATGCCTTGGGCATCTCATTCGGGGCCCCGCCGGGCCGCTTCGATCCGGCGATGGGTGCAGATGAGTCAGAAGGGGGGAAAATGAAGGCAGTAATTCTGGCAGGTGGATTGGGCACGCGTATCAGCGAGGAATCCCACCTCAAGCCCAAGCCCATGATCGAGATCGGTGGCAAGCCAATTCTTTGGCACATCATGAAGCAGTATTCCGCCCATGGGATCCATGATTTCGTGATTTGCCTGGGCTACAAGGGCTACGCGATCAAGGACTTCTTTGCCAACTACTTCCTGCACACCTCGGATGTGACCTTCGACATGCGCAACAACCGCATGGACGTGCACCAGAACTACAGCGAGCCCTGGAGCGTGACGCTGATCGACACCGGCGAGGAGACCATGACCGGCGGACGCCTACGCCGGGCCGGACGCTACCTGCAGGATGAAGAGGCGTTCTGCTTCACCTACGGCGATGGCGTATCGGATCTGGATATCGGTGCGCTGGTGCAGTTCCACAAGGCCCACGGCAAGCTGGCTACGGTCACCGCGGTGCAGCCGCCCGGCCGCTACGGTGCCTTGGAGCGCGATGGCGACCAGGTCCGGGGCTTCGTCGAGAAACCCCGTGGCGACGGTGGCTGGATCAACGGCGGGTTTTTCGTCCTTTCACCCAAGGTGCTGCCCTACATCCAGGGCGACAGCACCACCTGGGAAGCGGAGCCGCTGATGCAATTGGCCCGGGACCAGCAATTGCGGGCCTTCGAGCACAACGGTTTCTGGCAGCCGATGGATACCCTGCGTGACAAGAACCACCTTGAGCAACTCTGGCAAAGCGGGGAGGCCCCGTGGAAGCAGTGGGACTGAGTGCGCAATTCTGGCGGGGCAAGCGTGTCCTGCTCACCGGCCATACCGGCTTCAAGGGCAGTTGGCTGAGCCTGTGGCTGCAAGGCATGGGGGCCCAGGTCAGCGGCTTCGCCCTGGATCCGGGGACCGAGCCGAGCCTGTTCGAGCTGGCTCGAGTGGCCGAGGGCATCGAGGACCATCGTGGTGACCTGCGCGACCTGGGCCGCCTGCTGGAACTGATGGCCCGGGTAGAGCCGGAAATCGTCCTGCACCTGGCCGCCCAGCCGCTGGTACGCGAAGCCTATCGTGACCCGTTGGGGACTTATTCGAGCAACGTCATGGGAACCCTGAACCTGCTGGAGGCGATCCGCCAGGTCGGTGGGGTGCGGGCTTGTGTGCTGGTGACCACCGACAAGGTCTACGCCAACCAGGAGTGGCTGTGGCCCTACCGGGAAAACGAGCCCCTGGGCGGGCACGATCCCTACAGCAGCAGCAAGGCTTGCTGCGAGTTGCTGGCCCAGTCCTACGCGTCATCGTTCTTTTCTGTCCAGCGCTATGAGGAGCACGGCCTGGCCTTGGCTACGGCGCGTGCGGGCAATGTCCTGGGCGGCGGTGATTTCGCGCCCGAGCGGTTGATCCCCGATGTACTCAAGGCCTGGTCCGCCGATGAGCCGGTGATCTTGCGTTATCCCCAGGCGGTGCGCCCCTGGCAGCATGCCCTGGAGCCGCTGGCCGGTTACCTGCAACTGGCCGCCAGGCTGTACCAGCAGGGGCCGGAGTTCGCCGGGGCCTGGAACTTCGGACCCGGCGAACAGGACATGTGCAGTGTCGGCGACGTGGTGGAGTTGTTGGCCCGGCGTTGGCCGGCCGCGCCGGGCCTGCGTATCGAACCCAGCGAGTTGCACGAAGCCGGGCTGTTGCGCCTGGACAGCAGTCGCGCGCGCCAGGTGCTGGGCTGGCAGCCGCGCTGGAGCCTGGAGCAGTGCCTGGCACAGACCCTGGATTGGCACCTGGCGTGGAAGAGCGGTGCCGACATGCGCGCCGTTACCCTGGGGCAACTGGATCTGTACCGAGGTGTGCTGTGAGCGAATTCCAGGTCCTGGCCCTGCCATTGCCCGGACTGTATGAAGTGCGCCACAAGCGTTTCGAGGACCAGCGTGGGCATTTCTCCCGACTGTTCTGCGAAGGCAGCTTGAGCGCGTTCGGCCAGCCGTTCCACATCCGCCAGATCAACCATTCCTGCACCCGCGAACGAGGCAGTGTGCGGGGCTTGCATTACCAGACCGCGGCCCGGCCCGAGGCCAAGCTCATCACCTGCCTGCGTGGCGAGGTCTGGGACGTGGCGGTGGACCTGCGTAGCGACTCGCCGACCTTCCTGCACTGGCATGCCGAACACCTGCGCGCGGGTGACGGTCGCAGCCTGTTGTTGCCTGCCGGTTTCGCCCATGGCTTCCAGACCCTGAGCGACGATGCCGAGTTGCTGTACCTGCACAGCGCCGACTATGCCCCGGACCATGAGGCGGGTTTGTCGGTACTGGATCCGAGGCTGGCGATCGATTGGCCACTGCCTGTCAATAATCTGTCGAGCCGTGATGCCAGCCATCCGTTGCTCGATGCCGCCTTCGCTGGAGTGAAACTATGAATTGCCGCGGTTGTGGCGCCTGCCTGAGCCTGCCCCTGATCGACCTGGGCACGTCGCCGCCGTCCAATGCCTACTTGCGCGAGGGACAACTGGACCAGGCCGAGCAATGGGTGCCGCTCAAGGTCCAGGTCTGCCAGCGGTGCTGGTTGGTGCAGACCGAGGATTACACCCGCGCCGACCATCTGTTCGACGCCGACTACGCTTACTTCAGCTCGTTCTCCAGCACCTGGCTCAAGCATGCCCAGGGCTACGTGGCGCAGATGGTCGAGCGTTTCGGGCTCGATGCGCAGAGCCGGGTGGTCGAGGTCGCGGCGAACGATGGCTACCTGTTGCAGTACGTGGCCGAGCGCGGCATTCCCTGCCTGGGGGTCGAGCCGACTCGCAGTACCGCCCAGGCGGCGCGGGACAAGGGCTTGCTGATTCGTGAATCGTTCTTCGGCCTGGACACCGCCCGCCAATTGGTGGAGGAGGGCTGGGCCGCGGACCTGATGGCGGCCAATAACGTCTTGGCCCATGTCCCGGACATCAACGACTTCCTGGCCGGATTCGCCGCCTTGCTCAAGCCAGCGGGCGTGGCTACCTTCGAATTCCCGCAACTGCTGAGCCTGATGGCCGGGCAGCAATTCGACACCCTGTACCACGAACACTATTCCTACCTGTCGCTGATCGCGGTCCAGGCGTTGTGCCAGCGCAATGGCCTGGAAGTCTTCGATGTGCAGACCCTGGCGACCCACGGCGGTTCGCTGCGGGTCTTCGTCCAGCGCCAGGAGGCCTCGCGCCGGCCGGTGCACGACAGTGTCGCCCAGCAACTGCGGTTGGAGCGCGAGGCCGGGGTCGACACTGCCGGTTACTACGGGACCCTGGCGCCGGCCGCCGAGCGGATCAAGCATGAGCTGCTGCGCTTCCTGCTCCAGGCCAAGGCCGAGGGCAAGCGCGTGGTGGGCTATGGCGCGGCGGCCAAGGGCAACACCTTGCTCAACTACGCCGGGGTCCGTTCCGACCTGCTGGCCTGGGTTGCCGATGCCAGCCCGCACAAGCAGGGCAAGTTCCTGCCCGGCAGCCGGATTCCGGTCGTCGCCCCCGAGCGCATCGACCAGGAGCGGCCGGACTATGTGCTGGTGCTGCCATGGAACCTGCTCGCCGAGGTCAGCGAGCAACTGGCCCAGGTTCGCCAGTGGGGCGCGCGCTTCGTGATCGCCGTACCCGAGTTGAAGCTGCTGTGAGCGCCATGACGGTCCTGGTCACCGGTGCCACGGGTTTCGTCGGCCAGCATCTGGTCACGGCGCTGCTGGCCCGGGGTTGCCGGGTACGTGCCGTGGCCCGGAACCTGGACAAGGCGCAGCGGTTGCCATGGTTCGATGCCGTGGAGTTTCGTGCGCAGGACGTGCATGACGCGAGCCTCGACATGGCGGCGCTGGTGGATGGGGTCGATGCCCTGGCCCACCTGGCCTGGCCCGGGTTGCCCGACTACCGGGCGCTGTTCCACCTGGAGCACAACCTGATGGCCGACTACCGCTTCATCAAGGCAGTGGTCGAGGCGGGAGTGCCCCAGGTGCTGGTCACCGGCACCTGCTTCGAATACGGCATGCAGAGCGGGCCGCTGGACGAGCAGGCCGAGGCCCGGCCAGACAATCCCTATGGCCTGGCCAAGCACAGCCTGCATCTGTTCCTCCAGGCCCTGCGCCAGCAGTTGCCGTTCAATCTGCAATGGGCCCGGCTGTTCTACCTGCACGGCCCGGGGCAGAACCCCAGGAGCCTGCTGGCGGCGCTGGACCGCGCCATCGATGCCGGCGATCCGGTCTTCGACATGTCCGGTGGCGAGCAACTGCGCGACTACCTGGCCATCGAGGAGGCCGCCGGTCACCTGGCGGCATTGCTCCAACGGCGGGATTTTTCCGGGGTGGTCAACTGTTCCAGCGGACGGCCGATATCCGTGCGTGCGCTGGTGGAGCAGCGCATTGCCGAGCGCCGCTCGGCGATCCGCCCGAACTTGGGTCACTACCCCTATCCCGACTACGAACCCATGGCGTTCTGGGGCTTGAACCAGCGCCTGCTGCAATTGACAGGAGCCGAACATGGCGCATGAGTTGTATCGGGTCGCCGACCTGCCGGTCTTGCAGAACCGGACTTTCGCCGATGCCCGCAGTGCCCGGCAGTCTGCCAGCGCGGACATGATCCTGGTGCAGGACCTTGAGAGCGGGCTGATCTACAACCAGGCCTTCGATGCCGACAAGCTCAGCTATGACAGCGACTATCAGAACGAACAGGCGCATTCGGCGCAGTTCCAGCAACACCTGATGGCTGTCGAGGGCATCGTCGCTCGTCATTTCAAGGACCGGCAACTGATCGAAGTCGGTTGCGGCAAGGGCTACTTCCTCGAACTGCTGCGCGGCCTGGGCTACTCGATCACCGGCATCGACCCCGCTTACGAGGGCGATAATCCGCAGGTGATCAAGGCGCCTTTCACGCGCCAGCTGGGGTTGTCCGCCGAGGCCATCGTGTTGCGTCACGTGCTGGAGCACATCGCCGATCCGCTGGCTTTCCTGCAGGCCATCGCCGAAGCCAACCAGGGTGGGCAGATCTACATCGAGGTGCCCTGTTTCGACTGGATCCTCGAGCACCAGGCCTGGTTCGACGTGTTCTACGAGCATGTGAACTATTTCCGCCTCGAAGACTTGCAGCGGATGTTCGGCACCGTGCACGAGGCCGGGCATCTGTTCGGCGGCCAGTACCTGTATGTGGTGGCAGACCTGGGCAGCCTCAAGGCGCGCCTGCAAGCGCCCGAGCGACCCTTGCAGATGCCGGCTGGTTTCACCGCCAGCCTCGAGCGGGCCAAGCGCATCATCGAGTCGGCGCCGGGGACCGGCGCCGGCATCTGGGGCGCGTCCTCCAAGGGCGTGATCTATTCGCTGTTCCTGCAACGAGCCGGGGTGACAGTGGACCAGGTGGTGGATATCAACCCCGCCAAGCAGGGCCGCTACCTGCCGCTGAGCGGCATGCGCGTGTCCTCACCGCAGGAGGCCATGGAGGCGCTGCCGGCGCAGGCCAACCTGTTCGTGATGAACTCCAACTACCTAGAAGAAATCAAGCGCATGACCGATGGCCGTTATGTCTATCACGCCGTCGACAGCGCGTCGTTCCGATAATTTGCCTCGAGAAACCGAACATGAGCGAGAACAACGTCATTCAAGCCTTCGAACAAGAGTGCCAGGCGCAGGTCAGCGCCCAGGGCCAGGATGAGAAGCTCAAGGGGCTGGCCCGGGACTTCTTCAACCAGTCCGCGCAGCACAAGTACAGCTACCACTTCTCCTGGATGGGCCGGCCGATCATCCAGCTGCCCCAGGACATGCTGGCGATGCAGGAGATCATCTGGCGGGTCAAGCCGGACCTGGTGATCGAGTGCGGTATCGCCCACGGCGGGTCGATCATCTACTACGCCTCGCTGCTGGAGTTGCAGGGCCATGGCGAGGTGCTGGGCATCGACCTGGATATCCGTCCGCACAACCGTGAGGCCATCGAGCAGCACCCGATGAGCAAGCGTATCCGCATGATCGAGGGCTCGAGCATCGATCCGGCCATCGCCGAACAGGTGCGGGCCGCGGCAGCCGGCAAGAAGGTGATCCTGGTGCTGGACTCCAACCACACCCATGAGCACGTGCTCGAAGAGCTGCGCCTGTATGCGCCGCTGGTGTCGGTGGACAGCTACTGCGTGGTGATGGATACCGTGGTCGAGGACATGCCGGCGGATTTCTTCCCGGATCGTCCATGGGGCCCGGGCGACAACCCGAAGACCGCGGTCTGGGCCTACCTGGAAGAGAATCGCGATTTCGAGATCGACCAGCAGATGCAGAACAAGCTGCTGCTGACCGTGGCGCCGGACGGCTACCTGCGCCGGGTTCGCTGAACATCAATGGTTGCAGCAGGCTGTCGGCCGGTTGTGGGGAAATACCTATGTGGGTTGAAGATAAAGAAATGAATGACACAGTACCGCTCGATCAACGTTTCACCCTGGTGTTGTTGTCCCACAACCGCCAAGCGTTCATGCGGCGCGCCTTGCAGTTCTACAGCAGCTACCCGTGCTCGATCCTGGTGCTGGACTCCTCGCCCGAGGTGGATGAGTCCATCGCCCAGCGCTATCCGCGGGTGGATTACCGGCACTTGCCGCAATACGCCTACAGCGGCCTGCAGGACAAGCTGACCTTCGGCGTGAACCTGGTGACCACGCCCTACATGGCGTTCGCCGCCGATGACGATTTCCTGATCCATGATGCGTTGACCGCATCGGTGGAGTTCCTCGAAGAGCATCCCGACTACGGGCTGTGCCACGGCTACGGGATGATGTACCTGGCCAGGGCCACGCAGACCAATTACTACCGCCGCGACCGCCGGGTACCCGAGGACTATGCCAGCGCCGACCCGAAGGAGCGGGTCATGGACTTCCTGGGGCACTTCCTGCCGCCGTTCTACGCGGTGACTCGTACCCAGTTGCTGCAGCGCTGGTACAGCCAGTTGCCGGCCGGCACCAGTTTCGAATGGCAGGAAATCGGCCACAGTTTCTACTTGCTGGCCTGTGCCAAGGCGCGGATCCTGCCGATCCCCTCTGCCGTGCGCGAGGTCGCCTATGGGGCTTCCGAGCACAATACCAACGTGTTGACGGTCTTGACGTTCAAGGATGCCCGGTCGGTGGCGCAACGAGAAGCGTTCGCCGAGTTCCTCGCTTCGCTGCCCACCGATTTCAGCGGCCGGGATCCGGCACTGGTCAAGCAGATTGCCCTGGACAGCTTCGCCGCCATGGCCGAGTGCCTGCTCAGCGGGCGTTCGCTCAAGATGACTGCGATCATCAGTTCGGCCTGGACCCAGGTAGGGGAGGAGCCGGTGCGTTCCTTCGGGCCGGAACAGTTCGTCGAGATGCCGTTCTACAACAAGCCGATGTTCGACCTGTTGACCGAGTTCGAATTCCTGTTGCATGCCATGCCCGCCGGACGCCTGCAACTGCAGGAACTTGAAGGCGTCCTGTTGCGCCAGCAAGAGCTGATGCGGGTGCAGCCCAACGATACGCCGCGTTCCCTGCGCAGCCGGTTGTGGGAAGCCCTGGGGCTGAACCTGTTCAACCGCCAGGTCGTCAAGCGCCTGGCCGAATCGATGCAGGACAGCGATGAGCCCGAGGAGGCGCGCAAGTTGCAAGCCTGGGCCGAGCGCCTGGACTCGGTGCCGGGGCCGGACAGCCACGAGTTGCTCGCTGCGACCGAGTCGGGGCGACTGCTCGCCTGGCTCGAGGGGCGTGTCCCGCAGCCGGCACAACTGAGCGCCATCGCCGCGTACCAGGCTCGCCAGGGGGACGTGCCCCAGGTGCAGATCCTGTTGCTGGACCTGGATGCCGACATGGTCAAGTTGCAGGCCACCCTCGACAGCCTGGTCGCCTGTCACTACAAGGCGTTCAAGCTGGTGGTCTTCACCACCGGCGACTTGCCGGCCACCACCAGCGCCCAGGATACCCTGCATTTCGTCAGGGTCACCCAGGGTAACCATGTGGAGCGCCTCAACCAGGTGCTGGCGCAGTCCCGCGCGGACTGGGTACTGTTGGCCGAGGCGGGCGATCAGTTCACTGCCAGCGGCTTGTTGCGGGCCAGCCTGGAGTTGGCCGGCGCCGAGGGTATTCGCGCAGTGGCCATGGATGAGATCCAACGGCGCGGCGACTCGACGCTGGAGATGGTATGGCGCCCCGGGATCAATCTGGATCAGTTGCAGGGCGCGCCATCGTTGATGGCGCGGCATTGGCTGCTGCAGCGCGAAGCCCTGCTGGAGATCGGCGGTTTCTCCACTGAGCTCAAGCAGGCGCTGGAGTTCGATGTGTTGCTGCGCCTGATCCAGCAAGGCGGCCTGGGTGGTCTGGCGCACCTGGCCGAACCGCTGCTGATCTGCCGCGTTCCGGGCGAGGAAGCCCATGCCGAGGAGCGCCAGGTACTGACGCGCAGCCTTGCGGCGCGGGGCTATCGAGCCCAGGTCTCTTCGGCGCAGCCGGGCACCTACCAGATCGATTACCAACATGCCGAGCGTCCTCTGGTGTCCATCATCCTCGCCAGTCAGGACAACTTCGCCCAGTTGCAACGCTGCCTGGTCAGCGTGCTGCAACGTACCCGCTACCAGCGCTACGAAGT
Organism: Pseudomonas sp. KCJK8993; assembly: GCF_046230915.1. Lineage (NCBI taxonomy): Bacteria > Pseudomonadati > Pseudomonadota > Gammaproteobacteria > Pseudomonadales > Pseudomonadaceae > Pseudomonas > Pseudomonas sp. KCJK8993. The sequence continues at coordinate 20,908 of NZ_JBJJLO010000018.1, read as the reverse complement.
ATTGATCGCCGAGAACCACAGCCAGGACGCCGAACTCGACGGCTGGCTGGCCAGCCTCGAGAGCCGTGGCGAGCGTATCCGCGTGTTGCGCAGCAAGCAGCGCGTGAGCCAGTCGGCGCTTTACAACACCGCTTCTCGGGAGGCCAAGGGCGAGTACCTGGTGCTGTTGTCCTCCGAGGCTGAGGTGGTCAACGCCAACTGGATGGAAAGCCTGCTCAACCAGGCCCAGCGCCCGGAAGTCGGGGTGGTCGGTGCACGGTTGGTGGACGAACGGGGCGCGACGACCCAGGCCGGCCTGGTGCTGGGGCTCGATGGCCACCTGGGCGCGGCATTCGCCGGGGCCGCCAGGGATAGCCAGGGTTACATGAAGAGCCTATGGGTGGAGAAGAACTACTCGGCGGTGTCCGGTGCTTGCCTGATGATCGCCAAGGCGCTCTACGAGGCTGTGGGCGGGCTGGACGAAGGGCACTTCGACCAGGCTTTCGCCGATGTCGACCTGTGCCTGAAAAGCGCTGATGCCGGTTATCTCACCGTGCTCACGCCACAGGCGCAGATCCTGCATCCGGGCACCCTGGCCGATGATTCGCAAGCCGCGGCGGCGTTGCGGGACAAGTGGGCGGAACGCTTTGCCCATGACGCCAATTACAACGAGAACCTCACACTGGCTGGCAAGGGGTTCGTCCTGGACGCTGGTCGCCAGGTGGACTGGCAACAACTGATTGCCGGCTGACCCCTCCCTGAGCCCCTGGCCGGATTCGCAGCCTGTGCTACCAGGTTGCGAATCCGGGGTGGGACACAAGTTTCGATTCCCGATGGCTGGCGCAACGGGCACGGTTGACGATCCTGCTGGCCGGTCTTTATGTGACAGATTGGCAAAATGGCGTGACCTGCGGGTCAGAACGTGCATCTTCACTGTAATGTATGGCCCGGGAAGATGGCGCCAGCGCTGCGTGCCAGGTCCGTGATAGCCCTTGGTTCTTCCCGATGATGCTGTGCTCGACGGAAGTATCCGTGTTTTTTCGGCAGCCCCTGCCAGGCGACTGAGCGGGGGTATTGAGCTGTTTTTTATTGGGAAGCCGTGATGATTGGCATAAAAAGCATTGCGAGCTACGTGCCTGTAGCCGGCCTGGACAATTACGCACAAGGTGCAAAATTCGGCAAGGATGAGGAGTTCATCCTGGGCAAGATCGGTTCGGCCTTCCTGCCGCGCAAGGAGGCTACGCAAGAGACCTCCGATCTGTGTGTCGAAGCTGTCAATGCATTGTTCGCCGCCAACCCCGAACTGAAGCGCGAAGCTGTCGATGCGCTGATCGTCGTTACCCAGAACGGCGACGAAGAAGGCTTGCCCCATACGGCGGCGATCGTCCAGGACAAGCTCGGCCTGCCGACCAACGTGGCGGCGTTCGATATCTCCCTGGGCTGCTCCGGCTACGTCTATGGCATCTATGCCATCAAGGGCTTCATGGAGGCCGCGGGGCTGAAGAACGGCCTGCTGGTGACCGCGGACCCTTATTCGAAGATCGTCGATCCCGAGGATCGCAATACCACCATGCTGTTCGGCGATGCCGCCACCGCCACCTGGCTGGGCGAGGATGCGACCTGGCAGCTGGGCAAGGCCAAGTTCGGCACCGATGGTTCCGGGGCGCCGCACCTGAAGGTCACTGACGGTGTGTTCTTCATGAACGGCCGCCAGGTGTTCAACTTCGCGCTGCTCAAGGTTCCAGCCCACCTGCATGAATTGCTGGAGGAGTCTAACCTTGAGCCTGGGGATATCGACGCGTTCTGCATCCACCAGGGCAGTGCGGCCATCGTCGACGCCGTGGCCCGGCGTTTCGAGGGCGATCCGGACAAGTTCGTCAAGGATATGGTGGAGACTGGCAATACCGTTTCCTCGAGCATCCCCCTGTTGCTGGAGAAACATATGTTCGACTCCAGCTGGCAGCGAGTGGCCCTGAGTGGCTTTGGCGTCGGCTTGTCCTGGGGGTCGGCGATCATTTATCGCGCCTGATACCCGGCCCGCGGCGGCATAACAAGCGCTCGAGGTGTATCTTGAGCGCTTTTTTTTGCATGAAGGATAAGCGAGGCAACATGAGCGACAGCTTTGAACGCAACGCGGCGGTACTGCAAAGGCGCTGGCCAGCGCTGCTGGCGCGGGTGGTGACAGAGGATAGCGCTTCGCTGCAGGCAAACCTGGTGGAGGGGCTGGGCTCGACGCTGAGCATCGCCGGCATCCAGCTCACCAGTCGCCATGATCGTGCGCACGAGGCCCGGCTGCAGGCCGACAACATGCCCGATGAGCCTGTCCTGCATGTGTATGGCTGTGGACTGGGCGATCTGCAGCAGGTGCTATTGGAGCGCCCCGGGTTGCAGCGCCTGTATGTGCATATTCTCAACGGTGCGGTGTTCAAGCTGGTGCTGCAATTGCTGGAGCAGGATGCCTGGTTGGCCGATCCGCGGGTGGAGTTGCTGTATGCCGGCGATTTGCACGAGATCCGGCTGCCATTCTTCGCGCTTCCTGCCGAGTTGGTGCTGGCGGACGATTACAATGCGAAGATTCGCGATCGGCTGATCAGCGAGACTCATCTGGAGTTCAACAACCGATCGTTCAATTTCGATACAACCTCGATCAACGAGCGCTTGGCAGCTGTCGAGCCTTGGGTGGCGTGCGATCGCGATGTAGCCCAGTTGTTCGACACCTGCACCGGGCAGGAGGTCTTCGTGATTGCCACCGGGCCGAGCCTGGAGCGTCATTTTCCTGCGCTGCGCGCGTTGGCTGGACAAGCACGACGACCGCTGTTGATCTGTGTCGACACGGCCTACCAGCCGCTGCTCAGGCAGGGGATCCGGCCCGACCTGGTGTTGAGCATCGATCAGCGTATCTCCAGCCGGCACCTGCCGTCCTTGGGGAGTGAAGGCACGGCCTTGGTCTACTTGCCGTTGGCCGATCCGCAGGTCCTGGAAGGTTGGCGTGGGCCGCGTTATGTGGGGTATTCCACCAGCCCGCTTTTTCAACAGCTACGCCAGCGCTTGCCGCGGGCCTTGCTGCATGCAGGAGGCAGTGTGATTCACCCGGCGGTGGATCTGGCGGTGAAGATGGGTGGCAAGCGTGTCACCTTGTTCGGTGCGGACTTCGCCTTTCCAATGAACCGCACCCATGCCGGCTGGCAGGATGGTGATTTGGGGCCACAGCTCGGTGCTGCCAGGCATTGGGTTCTGGATGGCCATGGCCGGCGGGTGAAGACCCAGCTCAACTTCCGCAGTTATCTGTGCGAGCTGGAGCGTTACATCGGCAGTCAGCCTGAGGTGGCTTTCTTCAATACCAGTCGTGATGGCGCGATGATCGCCGGAACTACTTTCCATGCGGATTTTGTCCAATGAGTCGACTTGAGCCTTTGCTGAGCCGTGCCAGGAACGTTGCCGAACTGTTTCGGCTAGGACGTGATGTCGAGGCGGCGATGGAGATGGTGGAGCTGTTCGAGTCTGTCCAGGTCCTGGTGGATACCGCTGTCGCATCGATGCAACAGGAGTGGGCCCACTTGCTGGGCCTGCTGCTGGCCTGTCAGGAAGCACAGGACTGGTTGGGCCTGGCAGATTATCTGGAGTACGAACTGGTGGAGTGGTTGCAGGCCTCGTTTGCAGGGTGAGCTTTGCTCGTGGGGTTGGGAGGGCGCTTTTTCTGACGTCAGTTTTTCGTTCGGTCGGGGCTTAAGCCCTTGTATTTAAAGGGGTGGCAGGGTGATGGCAATTTTTTTTGAAAAAGCCCTAAAGCAACTTGCATCCGCGACGATAACTATTACGAAGGTTCTCTAGGCCATTACCCGGCGGTTGCCAGGGCCGGAAGCCGCAGTACCCAACCAACGAGGAATTCGTCATGGCTTTAACAGTAAACACCAACGTTACGTCGCTGAACGTTCAGAAAAACCTGAACCGCGCTTCCGACGCTCTGTCGACTTCGATGACTCGCCTGTCTTCCGGCCTGAAGATCAACAGCGCTAAAGACGACGCCGCCGGCCTGCAGATCGCTACCCGTATGACCTCGCAGATCCGTGGCCAGACCATGGCGATCAAGAACGCCAACGACGGTATCTCCATCGCCCAGACCGCTGAAGGCGCGATGCAAGAATCCACCAACATCCTGCAGCGTATGCGTGAACTGGCCGTTCAGTCCCGTAACGATTCCAACGGCACTGCAGACCGCGCCGCTCTGAACAAAGAATTTGCTCAGATGTCGGACGAACTGACCCGTATCGCCAAGTCGACCAACCTGAACGGCAAGAACCTGATCGACGGTTCCGCCGGCACCATGACCTTCCAGGTCGGTTCCAACACCGGTTCTGACAACCAGATCACCATCACCCTGGCCAGCGGCTTCGACGCTTCGACCCTGGGCGTTAACTCCGGCGCCATCGCCATTACCGGTACCGACAGCACCACCGCTGAAGCCAGCACCAGCGCTGCCATGGTCGCTATCGACAAGGCGCTGCAGACCATCAACTCCAGCCGTGCCGACCTCGGTGCCGCTCAGAACCGTCTGACCAGCACTATCTCCAACCTGCAGAACATCAACGAAAACGCCAGTGCTGCACTGGGTCGCGTACAAGATACCGACTTCGCTGCTGAAACTGCCCAGCTGACCAAGCAGCAAACTCTGCAACAAGCTTCGACCGCAGTTCTGGCCCAGGCCAACCAACTGCCATCCGCTGTACTGAAGCTGCTTCAGTAATAGCTGGCTAAGCTTTGGCGGGGGAGTGCGCTGGTCGTGCTCTCTCGCTTTTTTACTTTGAGAGGTGGTGGACATGGATATGAGCGTGAAGCTGAACTTGTCTTATCCTGTGGCCAAGTCCGCGATTCCGGTTGCCGACAAGCCCGTGGAGAAGCCTCGAGATGACGTTTCTGCGGTTCCTGCCATTGCAGAAGTGGCGGTGTCCACGCAGGACAGCAAGAAAGAGGCGCAAGCCGAACAGGAAAAACTGAAGATGGCCGTCCAGGAGATCGAGAAGTTTGTCCAGTCGGTCAAGCGCAACCTGGAGTTCTCCATCGACGAGCCCTCCGGGAAGGTTGTAGTCAAGGTCATTGCCAGCGATTCGGGAGAGGTGGTTCGTCAGATCCCCAACGAAGAAGTCCTGAAGTTGGCCAATAGCTTGAACGATGCCAGCAGCCTGCTGTTTAGCGCCAAGGCTTGATAGCTGGCACGAATTTTGTTTTTTAATCTTTTGATCGCTGTGGTGGTCAAAAGACCGGCGGCATACTGAAGGGAGATACACATGGCAAGTCCAATTCTACCGGGTACCGGTCTGGGTTCTGGTCTCGACACCGGTGCTATCGTCAAGGCGTTGGTGAATGCCGACAAGGCAGCCAAGCAGGGCCAGATCGACCGTGCGACCGAGACCAACAGCGCGAGTATCTCCGGCATCGGTACTTTGCAGTCGTTGTTGTCCTCCTTCCAGAGCACTCTTTCGGTCACTGGCTTGGGCAGCGCTGTAAGTCCTGCCTTTGCTGGTTTTGCCGCCACTTCCAGCGATGCCAAGTTTGTTGATGCCACCGCAACCAATGCTGCGGTAGCCGGTAAGTACAGTGTCAGTGTTTCGCAACTTGCAACTTCATCAAAGGTGGCCACCGCAGCTTTTGCCGGCGGTGCTTCCAGTGCTATTCCGAGTGGTACCTTGAACATCACTCAAAATGGCACTAGCTACTCGCTGGCCATCGGTGCCAATGCGACCCTGCAATCGGTGCGGGATGCGATCAACGCCGACTCCAAGTTGTCCTTGGCGGGGTTCAACGCCAACATCGTTACCGATTCCTTCGGTTCGCGCCTGGTGATCGGTTCGGACAAGACCGGGGCTGGTTCGGATATCTCCGTGAGCGGCATTGCCGGGCTGGAGATCGATGGCACCAAGCCGATGCCGACTGGCAGCCCTACCGATCCCATGAAAGCCGACTCTTCCGGCGCCATTGGTGGTTTGGCCAAGGATGCAATGTTCACCGTCGACGGCATGCCGTTGACCAGCAAGAGCAATACCGTCACCCAGGCTGTTTCCGGCTTGAAACTGAACCTGGTGGCGGTCACCACTGCTCCGATCACCGTGGAAGTGAAGACCAACACCGACGGTCTCAAGGCTTCGATCCAGAAGTTCATCGAGTCCTACAATTCGGTGGTCAACGGTATCAGTTCCCTGACCAAGCCGTCCCTGGACGATAATGGCAAGTTGACCGTGCCGGCGCAGCTGACGGGTGATCCGCTACCACGTTCGATCTTGTCGGCTATTCGAGCGCCACTGTCAGAAGTCGGTGCCGGCGACAAGCTCACCGTGCTGTCGCAGTTGGGTATCACTACCAACCAGAAAACCGGTGCATTGGACTTCGACGAGAAAAAGTTCACGGCAGCGTTGAACGATAAGAAGCTTGGTGGCGAAGTGCAGAAGCTGTTTACCGGCGATGGCACCAGTCCGGGTTTGCTGGATCGCATGACCACCGCGATCAAGCCCTTCACTCAGGGTGTGGGTTCGACCGAGGGGATCCTGGTCACTCGAACCAAGAACCTGGATGTCACCAAGAAGAAGCTCGCTGACCAACAGGCATCGCTGGATCGTCGTGTTGCCACCCTGACCGCTGTATTGACCAAGAAGTACAATGACATGGATACGCTGGTGGGCAAGCTGAAGGCTACCGCCAGCAATATCACTTCCATGTTCGAGGCCATGAACGCGCAGAAGAAAGGCTGATATATAATCTGCGCCAAAAGCCCGGCAGCGTTTTCCAGCGCTCCGGGCTTTTGCATTTGATCTAAAGTTTTTTGACGTTACGTCGATACGCTGTTTATACGAACCCTTGAGTTTTGAAGAGGTACCACATGAATCCGATGTTAGCCCTTCGGCAATATCAAAAGGTGGGTGGACAGGCACAGACTTCCGAGGCCAGCCCGCATCGCCTGGTGCAAATGCTGATGGAAGGTGGCCTGGACCGTATCGCTCAGGCCAAGGGCGCGATGGAGCGCGGTGATATCGCCAACAAGGGCATCTTCATCACTAAGGCCATTGGCATTGTGGGGGGCTTGCGCGAAGGCCTGGACCTGGAGAACTCCATGGACAGCCTGGCGGACCTGGACGGTCTGTACACCTACATGATGAAGCGCCTGGCCGAGGCCAATATCAAGACCGATCCGAAGATCCTCGACGAGGTGGCAGGTCTGCTGCGTACGGTCAAAGAGGGCTGGGATGCCATTGCGGCTCCAGGCCCGCAGTTTTAAGGAGAAACACCATGAGTGCTGTCCTGCAACGCATTGAAGAAACGCGCGTGGCCCTGGTTGACGCCTTGGCCGAGCGTAATTGGCAGGCTATAGGTGAACTGGACCTGGCTTGTCGTTCATGCATGGAGGACGTGCTCGGGGAGGTCGGGGTCGACGAGGTTGCCCTCCGGAGCAATCTTGAAGAATTGCTGGGGGTCTACCGGCAGTTGCTGGAAGTGGCGACCGGTGAGCGCCAGGCGATATTCGACGAGATGTCGCAGATCCATCAAGCGCAGAACGCGGCAAAGGTTTACCATTTGTTCGGTTAATGTCGAGTTGATCCGAACACTGCGCGCCATAAATTTGACTGTGCACGCTTTTTTGACTTAACTAGTGGCTGTTTTCAGATTTCAGGCGTCTATGAAGGCAGGTAAATGTCTTCAAGCGCGTCTAGCTTGCCCCTTAATTTCCGGGCATTGAGTTGACTAGGGAAGTTGCTATTGCATGTGGCGTGAAACCAAAATTCTGCTGATCGATGACGATAGCGTTCGCCGCCGCGACTTGGCGGTGATTTTAAATTTTCTCGGTGAAGAAAATTTGCCCTGCGCTAGCCATGACTGGCAGCAGGCTGTCGGCTCTTTGTCGTCTAGTCGGGAAGTGATCTGTGTCCTCATCGGGACTGTAAACGCTCCTGGTGCACTGCTGGGCTTGTTAAAGACACTCTCGACCTGGGATGAGTTCCTTCCAGTTTTGCTAATGGGCGAAAATTCTTCTGTCGAGCTGCCGGAAGACCAGCGTCGCCGGGTGTTGTCTACCCTGGAGATGCCTCCCAGCTATAGCAAGTTGCTCGATTCCCTGCACCGGGCCCAGGTCTACCGCGAGATGTACGACCAGGCGCGCGAGCGCGGGCGTCATCGCGAACCCAATCTGTTCCGCAGCCTGGTCGGCACCAGTCGGGCGATCCAGCACGTGCGGCAGATGATGCAGCAGGTGGCGGATACCGATGCCAGCGTATTGATCCTGGGTGAATCGGGTACTGGCAAGGAAGTGGTTGCGCGCAACTTGCACTATCACTCCAAGCGCCGCGACGCGCCTTTCGTGCCAGTCAATTGCGGGGCGATCCCTGCCGAGTTGCTGGAGAGCGAGCTGTTCGGTCATGAGAAGGGGGCCTTCACCGGGGCCATCACCAGCCGGGCCGGGCGTTTCGAACTGGCCAACGGCGGGACCCTGTTTCTCGACGAGATCGGCGATATGCCGCTGCCGATGCAGGTCAAGCTGCTGCGCGTGCTGCAGGAGCGCACCTTCGAGCGCGTGGGCAGCAACAAGACCCAGGGCGTCGACGTGCGCATCATCGCGGCCACCCACAAGAACCTGGAAAGCATGATCGAGGTGGGCAGTTTCCGTGAGGACCTGTACTACCGCCTCAATGTGTTCCCCATCGAAATGGCGCCGTTGCGTGAGCGGGTAGAAGATATTCCGCTGCTGATGAATGAGCTGATTTCGCGCATGGAGCACGAAAAGCGCGGTTCGATCCGTTTCAATTCGGCCGCCATCATGTCCCTGTGCCGCCATGGCTGGCCGGGCAACGTCCGCGAGTTGGCCAACCTGGTGGAGCGCATGGCGATCATGCATCCCTATGGGGTGATCGGCGTGGTCGAGCTGCCGAAGAAGTTTCGCTACGTCGATGACGAAGACGAGCAACTGGTGGATAGCCTGCGCAGCGATCTGGAAGAGCGGGTGGCGATCAACGGCCATGCGCCGGACTTCTCCGCCACTGCCATGCTGCCGCCAGAGGGCCTTGACCTCAAGGATTACCTTGGCAGCCTGGAGCAGGGCCTGATCCAGCAGGCGCTGGATGATGCCAATGGCATCGTGGCGCGGGCCGCCGAGCGCTTGCGCATTCGTCGTACCACCCTGGTGGAAAAGATGCGCAAGTACGGGATGAGCCGTCGTGAAGGGGATGAGCAGGCGGATGATTGACGCCTGTTTTCCAGATCGCTGAAATCCGGGCGGTTTTTTTCGGCACGGGTATTGCTAAGTCTCTCGCAACGTTCCGTTTAACTGACGGTCAGCCACGCGAGAGAGTCCCATGTCCCAAGCCGCCCAGATGTCTCCTGCCCCCGATACCCAGGGGCAATCGTCGTCCGTAGAGCAGGCGAGCCGGCTTGGCCTCGAGCAGGCCTTCGCCCTGTTCAACCAGATGTCGAGCCAACTTACTGACTCCTACAGCATGCTCGAAGCCCGGGTCACCGAGCTCAAGGGCGAGTTGGCGGTGGTCAGTGCCCAGCGCATGCAGGAGCTGGCGGAAAAAGAACGCTTGGCCAATCGTCTGCAGAACCTGCTGGACCTGCTGCCGGGCGGGGTCATCGTCATCGACGGCCATGGCATCGTCAGCGAAGCCAATCCGGCGGCCTGCGAGTTGCTGGGCTTGCCTCTGGAGGGGCAGTTGTGGCGCAGCATCATCGCCCGTAGCTTCGCTCCCCGCGAGGATGACGGTCATGAGATTTCCCTGCGCGACGGTCGGCGCCTGTCCATCTCCACCCGTTCGCTGGATGCCGAGCCTGGGCAGCTCGTGCTGCTCAACGACCTGACTGAAACCCGTCACCTGCAAGACCAGCTGGCGCGCCACGAGCGGCTGTCCTCACTGGGCAAGATGGTCGCCTCCCTGGCCCACCAGATTCGTACACCGCTGTCCGCGGCATTGCTGTACGCCAGTCACCTGACCGAGCAGCAACTGCCGGCGGCCACCCACCAGCGTTTTGCCGGACGGCTCAAGGAGCGCCTGCATGAGCTCGAACACCAGGTACGCGACATGCTGGTATTCGCCCGCGGCGAGCTGCCGCTCACCGATCGCCTGACGCCCAGATCGCTGTTGCAATCCCTGCAGGCCGCCGCCCAGACCCATGTCCAGGACGTTGCCGTACGCTGGCAGTGCGACAGCCATGAGGGTGAGCTGCTGTGCAATCGCGACACCCTGGTGGGGGCCTTGCTCAACCTGATCGAAAACGCGGTCCAGGCCAGTGCCGGTACTGCGCGGCTGAAGGTGCACCTGTATCGCCGGGACGACACCTTGCGCCTGTGCGTCAGCGACAGTGGCAGCGGTATCGAGGCCGAGGTGCTGGAGCGTCTGGGTGAACCGTTTTTCACCACCAAGGCCAACGGTACCGGGCTCGGCCTGACGGTGGTCAAGGCAGTGGCGCGTGCCCATCAGGGAGAATTGTCGCTGCGCTCGCGTCCCGGGCGCGGTACTTGTGCACTGGTGACCCTGCCTCTGTTTTCCAGTGCCCCTGGTATGGAGGCAAGGTAATGGCAATCAAGGTTCTACTGGTTGAAGACGATCGTGCCCTGCGCGAGGCCCTCGCAGACACGCTCTTGCTGGCCGGTCATGACTACAAGGCCGTGGGTAGTGCGGAGGCGGCTCTGGAGGCCACGTCGGCCGAGTCCTTCAGCCTGGTGGTCAGTGATGTCAACATGCCGGGCATGGACGGCCATCAGTTGCTTGGCCTGTTGCGTGCACGCCAGCCACAACTGCCGGTGTTGCTGATGACCGCCCATGGCGCGGTGGAGCGTGCGGTGGACGCCATGCGCCAGGGGGCTGTCGACTACCTGGTCAAGCCTTTCGAGCCCAAGGCGCTGCTCGACCTGGTGGCGCGCCATGCCCTGGGTTGCCTGGGGGCGGTCGAGGAGGAGGGGCCGGTAGCCTTCGAGCCTGCCAGCGTACAGTTGCTGGAGTTGGCGACACGGGTGGCGCGCAGCGATTCCACTGTGCTGATTTCCGGCGAGTCCGGCACGGGCAAGGAGGTGTTGGCGCGTTATATCCACCAGCATTCCCATCGTGCCGGGCAACCGTTCATCGCCATCAACTGCGCGGCGATCCCCGACAACATGCTCGAGGCCACCCTGTTCGGGCATGAAAAGGGCTCGTTCACCGGCGCCATCGCGGCCCAGCCTGGCAAGTTCGAGCAGGCTGACGGCGGCACCCTCCTGCTCGACGAGATTTCCGAGATGCCCCTGGGGCTGCAGGCCAAGTTGCTGCGGGTTCTGCAGGAGCGCGAGGTGGAGCGGGTAGGGGCGCGCAAGCCGATCAACCTGGATATCAGGGTGGTGGCCACCACCAACCGTGACTTGGCCGCAGAAGTGGCCGCTGGTCGCTTCCGTGAAGACCTCTATTACCGCCTGTCGGTTTTCCCTCTGGCCTGGCGTCCATTGCGCGAGCGGCCTGCCGATATCTTGCCGCTGGCCGAGCGCTTGTTGGTCAAACACGTCAATAAAATGAAGCATGCCAGCGCCAAGCTGTCCGCCGAGGCCCGGGCCTGCCTGTTGGGTTATCCATGGCCGGGCAATGTACGGGAACTGGACAACGCGTTGCAGCGAGCCTTGATCCTGCAGCAGGGCGGGGTGATCCGTCCGCAGGACTTCTGCCTGGCCGGCCCTGTGGCGTGCGCCCCGCTGCCGGCTCTGGCGTCCGTCAGTCGGGGGGCGGTGCCTGCCGTGGCGGGTGAAACCGAGGTCGGGTTCCAGGAGCCGGGCGGCCTGGGCGACGACCTGCGGCGCCGGGAGTTCCAGATGATCATCGATACCCTGCGCTCCGAGCGCGGGCGGCGTAAGGAAGCAGCGGAGCGCCTGGGCATCAGTCCGCGCACCTTGCGTTACAAATTGGCGCAGATGCGTGACGCCGGGATGGATGTCGAGGCTTATCTGTTCGCTACTTGAAGAGTGACCTGCAAGGCCCGGGATGGCTTTTGTGGGGATGGGCCATGGAGCTGGCACCCTTGTTGCTAACACCTCACTAACCGCGGAGTGAGCGTCAAAAAAATGCGGGTCGTCAGAGAGAGTAGACCATGAGCCAAGGTATTGAATTTAATCGGTTGATGCTGGATATGCGGGCCATGCAAATGGACGCCATGTCGCAGCCAAAATCCGCCGCAGTAGCACAGGTCAGCGGTAGCAGCTTCGCTGATCTGCTTGGCCAGGCCGTGAACAAGGTCAACGACACCCAGCAGGCGTCCAATCAGTTGGCCAGCGCCTTCGAGATCGGCAAGAGCGGCGTCGATCTGACGGACGTGATGATTTCCTCGCAAAAGGCCAGCGTGTCTTTTCAAGCCTTGACCCAGGTGCGTAACAAGCTGGTTCAAGCGTATCAAGACATCATGCAGATGCCGGTTTAAGGACGAGATTGAGTCATGGCAGAAGCAGTCGCCGATAACGTACCGGCCAAGACCACACCGCCGGTAGACGGGAAACCGCCGCTGTTCGGTTTGTCGTTCCTGGAAAACCTGTCCCAGATGACCATGTTGCGTCAGGTTGGCCTGTTGGTGGGCCTGGCCGCCAGCGTGGCGATTGGCTTCGCCGTGGTGTTGTGGTCCCAGCAGCCCGATTATCGGCCGCTGTATGGCAGCCTGGCGGGGATGGATGCCAAGCAGGTCATGGATACCCTGGCCTCTGCCGACATTCCCTACACCGTCGAGCCCAACTCCGGCGCTCTCCTGGTCAAGGCCGACGACCTGCCCCGGGCGCGCCTGAAGCTGGCCGCCGCTGGCGTGGCGCCGGGCGATGGCAACGTCGGCTTCGAGATCCTCGATAAAGAACAAGGCCTGGGTACCAGCCAGTTCATGGAGGCCACCCGTTATCGTCGTGGCCTGGAGGGCGAGCTGGCTCGGACCATCTCCAGCCTGAACAACGTCAAGGGTGCCCGGGTGCACCTGGCGATTCCCAAAAGCTCGGTATTCGTCCGTGACGAACGCAAGCCCAGCGCCTCGGTTTTGGTCGAGTTGTATGCCGGCCGTTCCCTGGAGCCTGGCCAGGTCATGGCCATCGTCAACCTGGTGGCTACCAGCGTCCCGGAATTGAGCAAGTCCCAGGTCACCGTGGTCGACCAGAAGGGCAACTTGCTGTCCGACCAGGCGGAAAACTCCGCGCTGACCATGGCTGGCAAGCAGTTCGACTACAGTCGCCGCCTGGAAAGCATGCTGACCCAGCGGGTGCACAACATCCTGCAACCGGTGCTGGGCAATGATCGCTACAAGGCCGAAGTCTCGGCCGATGTCGACTTCAGTGCGGTGGAGTCCACTTCCGAACAGTTCAACCCAGACCAGCCGGCCCTGCGCAGCGAACAGTCGGTCAACGAGCAGCGCTCCAGCAGCAATGGCCCGCAAGGCGTGCCCGGTGCCTTGAGCAACCAGCCACCGTCGCCCGCTTCGGCTCCGCAGACCACCGGTGGCGCCACCGCCTCGGCAGGCATGGTGCAGCCAGGCCAGCCTTTGCTGGACGCCAATGGCCAGCAGGTGATGGACCCGGCCACCGGCCAGCCGATGTTGGCGCCGTATCCGTCGGACAAGCGTCAACAATCCACCAAGAACTTCGAGCTCGACCGTTCCATCAGCCATACCAAGCAGCAGCAAGGTCGCCTGAGCCGCCTGTCGGTGGCCGTGGTGGTGGACGATCAGGTCAAGGTCAACCCGGCCAATGGGGAAACCACCCGTGCGCCGTGGAGCGCCGACGAATTGGCGCGCTTCACTCGCCTGGTCCAGGACGCCGTGGGCTTCGATGCCAGCCGTGGCGACAGCGTCAGCGTGATCAACGTGCCATTCTCCGCCGACCGCGGGGAGGTGGTTGCCGATATTCCGTTCTACTCGCAGCCCTGGTTCTGGGACATCGTCAAGCAAGTGCTGGGCGTGCTGTTCATCCTGGTGCTGGTGTTCGGGGTCTTGCGTCCGGTGCTCAACAACATCACCGGCGGCGGCAAGGGCAAGCAACTGGCAGGCCTGGGCAGCGACGTCGAACTGGGCGGCATGGGCGGCCTGGATGGCGAACTGGCCAACGACCGGGTCAGCCTGGGTGGTCCGCAAAGCATCCTGCTGCCTAGCCCGAGCGAGGGTTATGACGCTCAGTTGAATGCAATCAAGAGTCTGGTGGCAGAAGATCCGGGTCGTGTGGCCCAGGTCGTGAAAGAGTGGATTAACGCAGATGAGTGATAACCGAGCCGCTACCGCCAAACTGACCCGGGTCGACAAGGCCGCGATCCTGCTGCTGTCCCTGGGTTCCACCGATGCCGCGCAGGTGCTGCGCCACATGGGGCCCAAGGAGGTCCAGCGGGTAGGCGTGGCCATGGCCCAGATGGGCAACGTGCACCGCGAGCAGGTCGAGCAGGTGATGAGCGAGTTCGTCGACATCGTCGGCGACCAGACCAGCCTCGGCGTGGGCTCCGACGACTATGTGCGCAAGATGCTCACCCAGGCCCTGGGCGAGGACAAGGCCAACGGCCTGATCGACCGTATCCTGCTGGGCGGCAACACCAGTGGCCTGGACAGCTTGAAGTGGATGGAGCCGCGGGCCGTGGCCGATGTGATCCGCTACGAGCACCCGCAGATCCAGGCCATCGTGGTGGCCTACCTGGATCCGGACCAGGCGGGCGAGGTGCTGGGCAATTTCGACCATAAGGCGCGCCTGGATATCATCCTGCGCGTTTCCTCGCTCAATACCGTGCAACCCGCGGCCCTCAAAGAGCTGAACCAGATCCTCGAGAAGCAGTTCTCCGGCAACTCCAACGCTTCGCGTACCACCCTGGGCGGTATCAAGCGTGCGGCCGACATCATGAACTTCCTCGACAGCTCGATCGAAGGCCAGCTGATGGATTCGATCCGCGAAGTGGACGAGGACCTGTCCGGCCAGATCGAGGACCTGATGTTCGTCTTCAACAACCTGGCCGACGTCGACGACCGCGGTATCCAGGCGCTGTTGCGCGAGGTGTCTTCCGACGTACTGGTGCTGGCCCTCAAGGGGTCGGACGAAGGGGTCAAGGAAAAGATCTTCAAGAACATGTCCAAGCGTGCCGCCGAGCTGCTGCGCGACGACCTGGAAGCCAAGGGCCCGGTACGCGTCAGCGACGTGGAGACCGCGCAGAAGGAAATCCTCACCATTGCCCGCCGTATGGCCGAAGCCGGAGAGATCGTTCTCGGTGGGAAGGGCGGCGAAGAAATGATCTAAGGTCGCTTTATGTCGTCCAGCAGTGATGAAACCCAGAGCGGCCTGATCCGTGCTCGGGACGTCGAGGGTTTCGACGTCTGGGCGTTGCCCAGCTTCGATCCGGAACCCGAGCCCGAGCCGGAACCGGAGCCAGAGGAGGTCGAGGAAGAAATCGAGGAAGTGCCGCTGGAGGAAGTCCAGCCACTGACCCTCGAGGAACTCGAAAGCATTCGCCAGGAAGCCTATAACGAAGGTTTCGCCACCGGTGAGCGGGAGGGCTTCCACAGCACCACGCTCAAGGTCCGCCAGGAAGCCGAAGTCGCGCTGAACGCCAAATTGCAGGCGCTCGAGCGGTTGATGGGCAACCTGTTCGAACCGATCGCCGAGCAAGACACCCAGATCGAGAAAACCCTGGTGGACCTGGTCAGGCATATCGCCCACCAGGTGATCCAGCGCGAACTGGCGATGGACTCCAGCCAGATCGAGCACGTGATGCGCGAGGCCCTGAAGTTGCTGCCCCTGGGTGTTGGCAACGTGCGGCTCTACATCAACCCGCAGGATTTCGAGCAGGTCAAGAGCCTGCGCGACCGGCATGAAGAAAGCTGGCGCATCGTCGAGGACGAGTCCCTGTTGCCGGGCGGTTGCCGGGTCGAGACCGAGCACAGTCGCATCGACGCCAGCGTCGAGACCCGGATCACCCAGGCCATGGGCCAGCTCTTCGATCAATTGCACGAACAATCGCTGCATCCGGCATCGGCGGACCTGAGCCTGGAGCTCGGTCCGCGCACTCCGGACCTGCCGCAGGCTGCGGAAGTCGATCCTGACGTCGCCCCGGATGCCGGGCAACCCGAGCCCGCAGGCCCCGACCATGCGTCTTGAGCGCACCAGCTTCGGCAAGCGCCTGGGTGGCTACGCCGAGGCGATCGCACTGCCGGCCCAGCCGATCCTCGAAGGGCGCCTGCTGCGCATGGTCGGCCTGACCCTGGAGGCCGAAGGCCTGCGGGCCGCCATGGGCACCCGCTGCCTGGTGATCAACGATGACAGCTACCATCCGGTCCAGGTCGAAGCCGAGGTCATGGGCTTCTCCGGGAGCAAGGTCTTCCTGATGCCGGTGGGCAGCGTCGCCGGGATCGCCCCGGGCGCCCGCGTGGTGCCTTTGGCCGATACCGGGCGCCTGCCCATGGGCATGAGCATGCTTGGCCGGGTACTGGACGGGGCTGGCCGGGCGCTGGATGGCAAGGGCGGCATGCGCGCCGAAGACTGGGTGCCCATGGATGGTCCCACCATCAACCCACTCAACCGCGATCCCATCAGCCAGCCACTGGATGTGGGCATTCGCAGCATCAACGGTTTATTGACGGTGGGTCGCGGCCAGCGCCTGGGCCTCTTCGCCGGTACCGGCGTGGGCAAGAGTGTGCTGCTGGGGATGATGACCCGCTTCACCGAGGCCGACATCATCGTGGTCGGGCTGATCGGCGAGCGGGGCCGCGAGGTCAAGGAGTTCATCGAGCATATCCTCGGCGAGGAAGGGCTCAAGCGCTCGGTGGTGGTGGCTTCGCCAGCCGACGACGCGCCGCTGATGCGCCTGCGGGCCGCGATGTACTGCACGCGGATCGCCGAATACTTTCGCGACAAGGGCAAGAATGTCCTGTTGCTGATGGATTCCTTGACCCGTTTCGCCCAGGCCCAGCGGGAAATCGCCCTGGCGATCGGCGAGCCACCGGCGACCAAGGGTTATCCGCCGTCGGTGTTCGCCAAGCTGCCCAAGCTGGTGGAGCGCGCGGGCAATGCCGAGGCCGGTGGGGGCTCGATCACCGCGTTCTATACCGTGCTGTCCGAAGGCGACGACCAGCAGGACCCGATCGCCGACTCGGCGCGAGGCGTGCTCGACGGGCATATCGTGCTGTCCCGGCGTCTGGCCGAGGAGGGGCATTACCCGGCGATCGATATCGAGGCTTCCATCAGCCGGGTCATGCCGGCGGTGATCAGCCCTGAAAACATGGGACGGGCCCAGTACTTCAAGCAACTGTGGTCGCGTTACCAGCAGGCGCGCGACCTGATCAGCGTCGGGGCCTACGTCGCCGGTGGCGACCGCGATACCGATACCGCGATTTCCCTGCATCCGGCGATGGTGACCTACCTGCGCCAGGGACTGAACGACAACGTCAGCCTGGGCCATAGCCAGACCCATCTGGAGATGCTGTTCTCCCAGATCGCGGGCGGGTAATCGATCATGGCCGATAGCCGCGCGGCGCGCCTGGCGCCAGTGGTGGACATGGCGGAAAGCGCCGAGCGCACCGCCGCCCAGCGCCTGGAATACTTTAACGGCCAGGTGCGGGTCGCGGAGAGCAAGCTGGGCGACCTGGAGCGTTTTCGTAACGACTACCAGGAGCAATGGGTCGAACGCGGCAAGCGTGGGGTTTCCGGCCATTGGCTGCTGAACTATCAGTTTTTCCTCAGCCAGCTGGACACTGCCGTGGGCCAGCAGCGCCAGAGCCTGGCCTGGCACCAGAACAATCTCGACCGCGCCCGCGAGACCTGGCAACAGGCCTATGCCCGCGTCGAAGGCCTGCGCAAACTGGTGCAGCGCTACCTCGACGAGGCCCGGGCCCTGGAAGACAAGCGCGAGCAGAAGTTGCTGGACGAGCTGTCCCAGCGCTTGCCCCGGCAATCCCCCTACTGATACGACGGATTTTTTCCCGGCAGGTTGTTCGACCGCTTAGTGGGTGCTACACCTTCTAGACGTCGTCAATGACAAGGAAGCAGTCTCATGTCGGTCGTTACAGAAATATCCCCGGACGGGCAGAAGCTCACGATTTCCATCAAGGGTCGTTTCGATTTCGGGCGGCACCAGGAGTTTCGTGAATCCTACGAACGGCTCAACAAGACGCCGGAGTCCATCGTGGTGGATCTCAAGGAAGCCACCTATCTCGATAGTTCGGCCTTGGGCATGCTGTTGCTGCTGCGGGACCACGCCGGTGGCGACAATGCCGATGTCCGGGTGATCAACAGCAATTCGGACGTGCGCAAGATCCTCGCCATCTCCAATTTCGACAAGCTGTTCGATATCAGTTGAGCGGTATGCGGTCGATGACCGAGTCCTTGTGCGTGCTGATCGCCGAAGATGGCGCGGCCGATCGCCTGCTGCTGTCCAGTATCGTCCGGCGCCAGGGGCATCAGGTGCTGGCGGCGAGCAATGGGGTCGAGGCGCTGGAACTGTTCCAGCGCGAGCGTCCGCAGATCGTGCTGATGGATGCGATGATGCCGGTGATGGACGGGTTCGAGGCCGCTCGGCGGATTCGCGACCTGGCTGGAGAGGCCCTGGTGCCGATCATCTTCCTGACGTCCCTGAGCGAAGGGGAGGCGCTGGCTCGTTGCCTGGAGGCCGGGGGTGACGATTTTCTGGCGAAACCCTACAACCCGGTGATCCTGGCCGCCAAGATCAACGCCATGGACCGCCTGCGGCGCTTGCAGGACACGGTGCTGCGCCAGCGCGACCAGATCACCCGTCACCATGACTACCTGCTCAACGAGCAGCGAGTGGCCAAGGCGGTGTTCGACAAGGTCGCCCATTCCGGTTGCCTGGATGCACCGAACATCCGCTACCTGCAATCGCCCTATGCCCTGTTCAATGGCGACCTGCTGCTGGCCGCCTATACCCCCGCCGGGGACATGCATGTGCTGCTCGGCGATTTCACCGGTCACGGCCTGCCGGCGGCGGTGGGCGCCATGCCCCTGGCCGAGGTGTTCTATGGCATGACCGCCAAGGGTTATGGCCTGCCGGAAACCCTGCGGGAGATGAACGCCAAGCTCAAGCGCATCCTGCCGGTGGACATGTTCTGCTGCGCCACCATGGTCTGCCTGAGTGTCCAGCGGCGCTCCCTGGAGGTCTGGAACGGCGGCATGCCCGAGGGTTATCTCTATGCATGCGCCAGTGGCGGGCGTACGCCCCTGGTGTCCCGCCACCTGCCGCTGGGGGTGCTGAGCGCCGAGGTCTTCGAGGATCGTACCGAGGTGTTTGCCATGGCGCCGGGCGATCGGGTGTTCTTGCTCTCCGACGGGGTGATCGATACCTGCAATGCCGCCGAGGAGCTGTTCGGTGTGCAGCGCTTGCAGCAGGTCTTTGGCGCCAACCGGCACCCGCAGCATTTGCTCGACGAGGTCCGCCAGGCCCTGGAGGATTTCGGCGGTCAGGCCCGGGATGACCTGAGTATGGTCGAGGTCAGCCTGCCGGAGCTGGCCGAACTGGCGCCGCCAGCCCTGGTGTATTCCGACAGCGGCCAGTCGTGCCCGCTGGACTGGTCGGTGAGTTTCGAGTTCCGGGCCCAGACTCTCAAGCGCTTCAATCCCTTGCCTTACCTGTTGCAGCTATTGCTGGAGGTGCACGGCCTGCGCTCCCAGAGCGGAGCCTTGTACAGTGTGCTCGCCGAGCTTTACTCCAACGCCCTGGAGCATGGCGTACTCAAGCTCGACTCACGGCTCAAGCGCGATGCCGAGGGTTTCACCCGCTACTATCGGGAGCGCACTTGCCGCCTGGACGAGCTGCGCGACGGCTTCGTCCGCGTCCACCTGCGGGTCGAGCCGCTGGAGACCGGAGGGCGCCTGACCGTGCGGGTCGAGGACAGCGGCGAAGGTTTCGACGTGGCGGCGGTGATGGCCCGGCCCAGCGATATCGGGCGCCTGTCCGGACGCGGGGTCAGCCTCATTCGGCAGATGAGCCGCCAGGCACAGTGGGCGGACGACGGACGTAGCGTCTGCGTGGAGTTTTCCTGGGAGGCTCTGGCATAATTTCCCGGTTCTTGATCAAGGAGTGAACAAGTGGCTGAGATCCATCTGGACCACACTGTGCTCAACGCATTGCAGGAAGTCATGGAGGACGAGTATCCCGTCCTGCTGGATACCTTCGTCTGCGATTCCGAGGAGCGAGTGCGCTTGCTGCACAAATCCGCGGACAGCATCCAACTGGTGGCCACCGCCCATAGCCTCAAGGGCAGCAGCAGCAACATGGGCGCCATTCGCCTGGCCGAACTGTGCCATCAACTGGAGTTGCGTGCCGCCCGTTCGGGCGATGATGACGTGCGCGAGCTGGTGGGCGCCATCGACGGCGAGTTCGCCATTGTCCGGCAGCTGTGTGAGCAGGAGTTGCAGCGCTTTCATTGCTGATGCCGGTGTTTTTACTGGTGGCCTGGTGAAACTGGCCCAGCCCTTGCATTGAAGTCTCGTACTGTACCTATGATTTCAGTGCAGCGGAGGCTGTTCCATGGCTGTTACCCCCAATTCGCTTCTTCAGGCCACCGCCCAGGCCAGCCCTCAGGCCAAGACGCCAGCGGTCCCTGTCAGCCCTTTGGCAAACGTCGCCCAGCCTGGGGACAAGGCGCCCAGCTTCGCCCAGCTCTATGCCAAGGAATCCCAAGGCAAGCCCCAGGGCAAGTTCCAGGCCGTCGCCGATAACGCTTCGCAGCCGGTGCGCGACCAGGGCGCCGGCGTCGCGCAGAAGCAGGAGGTCGGTAGCGATCAATCTGCCGCGCCGCAACCAGCGGTTGCCGATAGCGGCAAATCCTTGCCTGCCGACAAACCGACTGGCGCCGACAACCCCGCGGCCAGCGATGATGCCAAGCCGGCCCACACCGCCCAGGCTGAAGCGCCGCCCAGCGCACAACCGCCGCTGGACCCGAGCCCGGTGCCAGGCCCGCCTGCGGGCGCGGGCGAGCCAGCGCG